>NZ_JAAHIG010000330.1:0-9791 GCF_010692305.1 Moorena sp. SIO4G3
TGGGGGGGAATTCCGCTCGAACCTACACCGAGGGGGAACAGCGGAAAAAATCCAGTTAACCCCTGAAGAGCTTACCACAGCAATTCGTGCTGCTAAAGCCATAGGATTACCCATAGCTGGGGTAGACATGGTACGCTCCCATCGTGGTCCGTTAGTGTTGGAAGTGAATTCTTCACCAGGACTAGAAGGAATTGAAAAGGCGACTGGGGTGGATGTGGCGGGGAAGATTATTGAATTTTTGGAAAAAAGTGCTGCGAATGATAAAAAAGGTACACCTCGCAGTGGAGCTGTTCGCGATCGCATCAAGTATTAAATTGTGATTCAATTTTAAGCAAGCCCTTACAGATAAAGACCCATCCCGTAGAGATAGTATAGCAATTTCATTTATTCAGACTACAGATAATGAGATGATGAGATCATGAAGTGATGGAGTGATGGGGTGATCAAGTGATGGCATGACGGGGTGTGGTGGGTAAAAGTATAGTACATATTAAAAGTACACGGATCTAGTAAATGGCAAGCAAGGAACATCTCACTCGACTCAAGCAAGGGGTAAGGATATGGAATGATTGGAGAGCCAAGAATTCTCGGCTCAAGCTCGATCTCAGCGCAGCAGATCTTAGTAATCTCGACCTCAGCCATGCCAACCTCAGAGATGCCTACCTCAGTGGGGCAAACTTTAAGGGGGCAAACCTCAGAGAAGCGGATCTCAGTAACGCAACACTAATTCGAGCCAACTTTTCTGAGGCAGACCTGAGGGAGGCTAACTTCAGCGGGGCAACTCTGAGTCGAACTAACTTTAGCAGTGCTAACCTCTCTGAGGCAGACTTCAGCTGGTCAAGTCTTGGTCGGTCAAGCCTAGTCAAAGCATGTCTTGAGGGTGCTAATCTTAGACAAGCGTACTTAGAGGAAGCCGATCTCAGTGGCGCTAACTTCAGCGGAGCCAACCTCACCGGGACTAACCTTGTTAAAGCTCAAGCACTCAGTACCAATTTTAACCGGGCAATATTAACCGGAGCTTGTCTGCAAAATTGGACTATCAACAGTGCTACCCAATTTGAAGAAATAGCTTGTGACTATATTTATCTCAATTTTCCTGAGCGGGAACGCCGCCCGAGTAGTGGTGAATTTGCCCCAGGTGAATTTATCAAGCTGTTTCAGAAAGTATCGGATAGTGTTGAGTTAGTCTTCGATAGGGGTATTGACTGGCTAGGGTTTGCCTATTCATTCAAAAAGCTAGAAGTTGAGCAGGAAAATGCTAAGCTAGTCATCCAAAGCATTGAAAATAAGGGGAATGGAGTAGTTATAGTCACGGTCAAAATCTCCCCTGATGTAGATCAGGCTAAAGTTCAAAACGACTTGATGCAGGGCTATGAAGTCGCCCATAAAGTTTTGCAGAAAAAATCGGAAGGGGAACTAAGTACTAAAAACAAAAAAAATCGGCAGTTTTCGAGGGAGATTAATTCCCTATTTGACTTGGTTAATCAACTCCCAATAATGGCTAAACTAATGGAATAAAATTATTAGTTTAACACCAGATATAGAATTGATAAAAAGCATTTTTGAAATAGGTGAGGTACACAAGTTTGGGATTTTTTTAAGGAATAGGGAATAAGGAATAGAGAATAGGGAACCGGGTTCCCTGTTCAACACTTCTGGCCTAATAGCTGCTCATGCCTAGTGTAAGGCTGCCTAATGGTTATCAATTTAATTTTGACGCAGTACTAGGTTATAGTGTCTGACATAGGTACATTTTTGATTAGGGTGTAAGGAATGAATCCAAGCCTGGAACAGTCAAGTATAGATACCACGACTATGATGACATCTTCCGAACCATTGGTCGAGGTGCCGAAAATCTTAGAAGAAGAGCGCATACAAAAGGAGCGTATGCATGATGTACTGCTGCTTCTGGAACATTTAGTAGAAAGGGAAGAAGCTACCGTTAAGCTGATCCTTGATTGCCTCTACGATGTCGGATCAGTCAACCTGATCAACAAAAAGTTTCAGTCTCGCTCCCTGAACTGGATGATGAAATCAATTGCCCGTATGTCTAAACCAGCCTTCAGAGTTGTTGCTCTGCGCTGGTTTAAGAAGAATTGTCCAGAACTGATTACTAAGTGGCTGCAGGAGCAAGTGCAAGGGAGTACGGAGCAGGGAGTAGAGAGTAAGGAGTAGGGGGAATAAAATTGACTACTGTACCTCATAAGTACGAGAAACGCGATAATTAAATGATCGTTCTCAGGATTAACATCAGGGATACTTCAGCAAATCGAAACGCAATATCAGGACTTACGCAACACTGGGGAATAAACGCGCTGATTTAGTACATTGGTATAATAAAGCACTCTACAGATTGATTTTATCCGTAAGTATTCAACAGCTTACTGCTGGCTCAGGCTATCCTGTAGAGCATCATGTTTGGATCACCTTGAGTTAGGAATTTTCACAAAACCAATAGTTTACAAATCTGGTCAAGCAGTTGACAATTTTCTGCTTACAGAAGAATTCTGTTGGTGCTTTGATATTGGTCATTCAAAAGCTTTTTTAGCGCCCAAGGCCAGTAGCATGCTCACAGTTTTTTCACAAAGTTTGATTAATCTTTCATCAGAGCTTAATCAAAGGAGCCTAATTTCTAAGTAAATACTCTGCGCGCGGTCTAAACAACCAGCTGATGCCTAATCTCATGACTATAGAGGGGAGGAGATGGAGAGAGTCAAGGTCGGCAAATGCAAGTTGTTAACAAGGCCAATGCTACCAGATTTGCTCTAAAAACTCTGATTTCAAACTAAGGAGAACGTTGATGAACACACAATCAGAAACTGCCATTAAGCACAGTGATGTAATCAACCAGATAGTACTGAATCGCCAAAACACCGAAGAAATTGGTCGGGTAGCTGAGCTGTGGCTCGACCCAATTGCTCACCAAGTTTTGGGTTTGGTTTGCAAGTCAGGACTGCTCGGTCACAAAAAACGGTCATTTACTTGGGCAGAAATTGAGACGATTGGCTCCGACAGCATTCTAGTTTACCTTGGCTCGGAAACCACAGCGAAAAAACCGGAATCTGTGGAATCGATTGTGGGACATCAGTTGTGGACGGACGGAGGGAATCAGGCAGGTACTTTGATGGACTATCGATTCGACCCCCAGACCGGGAAGGTAGTTGAGTATATCTTTGGCTCCAAGGGTTGGCGTGGTGTCACTGATGGCACCTACCGACTTCCCCCTGTCGCGATCGCTAGTGTGGGCGGTAAACGAGTGATGGCGATCGAGGCGATGGTGCAAAAGGCTGAGCAATATACGGGTGGCATCAATCACAAAATTTCTCAGGCGGCTGAATCCTTGAAAGATGACTACGCTAAAACCAAGGAAGATATGGCGGCGCTGGTGAAAGGGACTCAGGGGTTAGCGACTCAAGTGCAAGAAACTACTAAAAAAGTAGCGGATAATGCTCAAGATAAGTTCTCTGAGGTCGCTGGTCAAGTGCAAGAAACTACTAAAAAAGTAGCGGAGAATACCCAAAATAAGCTTTCTGAGGTCGCTGATCAAGCACAACAGACCACTAAAGAGCTAACTGGTAATGCTCAACAGAAGCTCTCTGAGGTTGCTGGTCAAGCACAACAGACCACTAAAGAGCTAACTGGTAATGCTCAACAGAAGCTCTCTAATGTTGCTGGTCAAGTGCAAGAAACTACTAAAAAAGTAGCGGAGAATACCCAACAGAAGCTCTCTGATGTTGCTGGTCAAGCACAACAGACCACTAAACAGCTGACTGGTAATGCTCAACAGAAGCTCTCTGATATTGCTGGTCAAGTACAACCGAGCAATAAAAAAGTAGCGAAGAATGCCCAAGAGAAGTTTTCTGATATTGCTGGTCAAGCACAACAGACCACTAAACAGCTAACTGGTAATGCTCAACAGAAGCTCTCTGAGGTCGCTGGTCAAATACAACCGACCAATAAAAAAGTAGCGGCCAATGCCCAAGAGAAGTTTTCTGAGATTGCTGCTCAAGTGCAACAAACGGCTAAACAGGTGACTGGTAATACCAAAGAGAAGCTTTCTGATGTCACCACTCAAGTGCAAGAGGCTACTAAAAAAGTAGCGGAGAATAGCCAAGAGAAGTTCTCTGAGGTTGCTGGTCAAGCACAACAGACTACTAAACAGCTGACTGACCAGGCTAAGGAAAAACTAGTTCAAGTAAAGACAAAGTTGCCGAGTGCTGACTCCGCTACTACTACAGACGCTGCTCAGAAAGACAAGACACTCAACCCTAGTTCTGAACCAGAATCTGCCAAAACAGCTCTTAATCACTTAGGACTTACCCAAATCTCTTAATTTAACGCTACTTGTAGGGTGGTAAAAACCTTGCCCACCCTACCCATGGAGTCTGTGCGTAAGTCCTGGCACTAACTGATCTATACAACTGAAAGAGAAAAATACCATGAGACAAGTCGCAATACTGGTAACTAGACAATTTGCAATGGTGCTAAGTATTTTAGCGATCGCATCTTTGTTATCTCTAGCTACTGATGGTAATGATAACTCTCAGTCTCAACCGACTCCGAGTTCACCAGAAGCAACTGCACCCCAAACACCAGCAGAAACCGCTGCATCCGAGAGAAAAGAAAAACAGAAGTCTCTGCAGAACATCATTTCTGTGTTAATGATCGCTGATCAGTAATGTCAGCATTCAGCTATCAGCATTCAGCTATCAGCCCTCAGCTATCAGCCAAAAGCCTATGGCCAACGGCTAACCGCTGACAACCCCGTAGCGTGCCCTAAGCGCATATGCTGAGATCGGCTTTTCTCCAAAGTTTCAACTCTGATTAATCTCAAACTATTAGGTACGACCCGTGGCGAATTTAATTCTTAATTCCGAAAGCGCACCTTTAAATTCTCCTGTTTGAGGTTTATTTTAAGCATTAGGCTGACAGCTGACAGCTGTTCGGTGTAGCGTGGCCTACGGCCAACGGCTGAATGCTTACTCAGTAATCACTTAGAAGGTGGCAAGAAACGTTTATTTAAGGAGAATTCAAACAATGATGACGACTGACAACAATAGCGATTGTGAATTTCTTCAAGAAGACAGTATATGGTCTGACCTCAGAGCAATAAGAGTTATCAATGGGCTGCAACAGGAGGTGCAATCCCTAGAAGCCTCAGTGAAACGGCTCCAAATCTTGCTGGTGTTAAGTATTGTGATCCTAGGAGGTAGTATTGCTGCCATCAGTCCCCTTGGTGCTATAACTTACAACCAGTTGCAGCAGCAATTTGCACCAGTAAATTCCTGGAAAACTACTCAATAAAACTGGTAATTTTTTGATTAATTATTGACCCTTAAAACTAAAAAATAAATACTATAGTATTACTAAATTAATTGTGAACATTTTTGATAATAAATTCCCGACTCCCGACTCCCTCGGTGCGCTTGAGCCGTAATTAAATTTGCCACGGGTCGCACCGCTCCCGACTCCCGACTCCCGACTCCCGACTCCCG
The DNA here is from genome assembly GCF_010692305.1 of Moorena sp. SIO4G3. Taxonomy (NCBI): domain Bacteria; kingdom Bacillati; phylum Cyanobacteriota; class Cyanophyceae; order Coleofasciculales; family Coleofasciculaceae; genus Moorena; species Moorena sp. SIO4G3. The sequence goes on from NZ_JAAHIG010000330.1 coordinate 5,496, forward strand.
ACTCCCGACTCCCGACTCCCGACTTCCAGTTCTCTTTGCTATAAAAAACAAACACTAAATAGTCTCAAATAAAGGCCATGTCTAACAACAATAATCTAAGGAAAATAAGCACGATCAATAATTTTGGTATAGACAACAAACCCCTTTCTAACACAGCCCTTCCTGTTGTTACCCCAGTCAATCCTCTTGCTAATCTCCAAGAGCAACATATCGAAGAAGTCGCCGAAGCATTGGTGGAATTTCAAATGACTGCCATGTCCGATAAGAAGAAACAGGAGCAAGAAACAAAGCAGCTACAGAAAAAAATGGGTCGCTTCACCGCTATTTGGATGATTTTAATCTTGATGGTGGGAGCAGCAGGAGCTTGGACAGGATATTTCTTTTATACCCAGCTTAAGCAGCTAACTACAGAAATTACGTCATTGAAAGAGGCTCCGGCAGAATCAGAACAGGCAAAACAAGTTCAACAGCTAGAACGAGCAATATTTTGACTTCTGACTTCTGACTTCTGACTTCTGACTTCTGCTATAGCTGATAGTTTATAGCACTACCGATTAAAGTTAGGACATTGATATAAGCTGAAAAACTGTTGTAGTCAACTTTTGCCTATTGCCTATTGCCTCTTGCCTTGCCCGTAGCGCTATACCTCACAACCCTGCTTTTTCCCGTACCAAAGGCTCGAGAATTGTTAGCAAACTCAAGGGCATCAGCTCTTGACTAAGGGATTGAGCATAGGCAGCACTTAGATAAGCTTGGTACTCTGATTTACCAGCAATATAGGTTTGAAAAAATGCTAAACTCAATGCCTTCATATACTCCTGAGCAATAGTTGGGTCAGGACCAACCACTGCCTCAGGTAAGGGGACATCATCTTCTGATGGGGCGAGGGTGGAAAAGTGGGTTCCTCTCTTAAGCAATACTAGATACTTCTGTAGAGTTGTCAGCCAAGTAAAGGGTTGAATCTGTTCTGGTAACGCTGGCGCTATGGTATCATCACTACCAGCGACTACCATCAGGGGCACTTGAATTTGGCTAAGTTGGGATTTTCCTAAGACTGTGCTAGCAATTGGATTAATTGCGATCGCACCTTTAATCCGTTGATCCGATAACTGATAGTCCTGTGGTGGCAAATCAAAGGCACGACACTGAAGTAGTAGGGATATATTCAAGGTATCCTCATTTAAGGGAGCGCAATCCTTTTGCAATTGCTCAAAATTGATCTCAGCTCCAGCAAGAGCTAAGGATGTGTAACCCCCAAAGGACTGACCCAATACTCCCACCTGTTGCAAATTTAACTGCCCTTTAAAGGAACTTTCTAGTTCATCCAGTAACAACTTAATATCCACAGGACGGTTAATAAATTCTGATGGTGGAGCTGCCTCTTTGGCAAGACCAGTTAACAAAGCCTGTATTTGATCCGCATTACTGCCTGGATGTTCCGGTACAGCCACAGCAAATCCATGGGATGCCAGGTGATGGGCTAAGTATTCAAATGTCTTCCGTACTGAACCCAGTCCGTGGGAAATAACAATCACTGGTGCTAACCCTTCCCTTGGGGACTCTGGCAAATACAAGTCAACGGGAAACTCTCGCCGACGGTAATGGTCATCGAAGGTAATGGTTTGCTTGGCATAGCTTACTGAACCGGGTTGCCGTAAGTCTAGGGATTTTTCGGATAAAGCTCGCTCTGTCTGGGCTGCCGCTTCCTGCTCCGATGCCTGTTCCACTGCTGTAATGGCCGTCTGGGTTTGCTTAATCAGCTTGGATAAGTCATCAATAATTTCAAAACCCCGTTGTGAGTTAATCCGAATGCCGTAAGTCGGAAATTCCTGCAACACATTCAAAATCGTCAACCCTTCTGGCTTAAAAGCGGCTTTGATTAAAGCAGCTCGAATCGCATAGAAACCGGGTTGACGAGCTTTGGTTTGTATGACTTCACCTACCCGTTGTAGAATTATTTCCCCTTGAGGTGAGTAGAGGAATTGAGCGATCGCTACTGGTGTGACATCAATCGGAGTAATTAAGACCTGCCGCAGTTGTTTGAATTCTTCTGGCTTTACATACCCCGCATAGAAGGCTAAGGATGGCTCAACTTTGCCCACTGTCGCATAAACTTCTAGAGCTGCGATCGGTAGAGAAAACTCAATTGGACCATAGGAAATATAGATTTTCTCTGCTGCCTCAACTGGTGCAGAAATCATCACTGGAGTGATCAACAATCCTAGATTCAGCAGCAGCCATCTTAGTCTAGTTTGTAGTTTACCTTTTGCGAATCTGAACATATAGACTTTCCAAATGATTTGTAAAAATAGATGGTAATTTTTTCTAATACAAAAAACGCTGTATTCCTTACTAATGTTAGTGATTGGTAGTTTTAGGGAACCTAAAGCATTTCATTATTTGTTCACATCTCAAATGTAAATACTATAGCGCTACTCCCGATTGCCCACTCCCGATTGCCCACTCCCGATTGCCTCGGTGCGCTTTCCTTGTCTTGATGCAGTCGCTCATGGGGGGAACCCCCAAGACCGCGCTGCATCGCTAGGCGAATTAAATTCGCCACGGGTCGCACCGCTCCCGACTCCCTCGGTGCCCTTGACCCGTAATTAAATTCGCCACGGGTCGCACCGCTCCTGACTCCCTAGTGCTGCATCGGGCAAGATATTTGTATTATTTAATAAGGATTTGTCAATTTTTGATGACATTTAGGAGTAGATTAAATAGACTAGGATTATGTTCTTGCGAACTTTTGTGGTAGAGTGAATAACTCTAGCCAAGATTCAAGCTTGTTTTCCTAGAAAAGACTAACTAGTTTTTTAGTCTTTTTTGGGAGACTAGTTAGGATATTTTAAGATAAATAGGATAGCGTCTTAACAGGGTGCATCTTAACAAAAACTGGGGAGCTATAAGGTGCTCATTCCAGGTAAAAATTACACTTTGTTTTCTGGGCAATTGTGTGTAGCACTGTGGCTAGGGTAAACTAGTTTACTCATTGAATATAGAACATGAATACGTTAAAAGGACGCGATTTTATAGGCTTAGCAGACCTCAGTGCTAGTGACATTCAGGAACTATTGGATAAAGCCACTCAGTTAAAAAAAGGTCAGTGGACTCCTAGGTGCAATAAGGTTTTGGGATTATTGTTTTATAAGGCTTCCACACGGACACGGGTCAGTTTTTCCGTAGCTATGTACCAACTAGGGGGTCAGGTGATTGACTTAAATCCCAATGTCACCCAAGTTGGTCGTGGAGAACCGGTAGTAGATACAGCGCGAGTGTTAGATCGGTACTTGGATATTCTAGCAATTCGTACCTTTGAGCAAAAACAGTTGGAAACCTTTGCCGACTATGCCCAGATTCCAATTATTAATGCTTTGACTGATTGGGAGCATCCTTGTCAGATTTTAGCCGACTTGTTAACGATTCAGGAATGCTTTGGAACACTGGCTGGTTTGACATTGACTTATCTTGGCGACGGTAATAATGTTGCTCATTCACTAATGTTGGGCTGCGCTCTAATGGGAATGAATGTCAGAGTCGCCACACCACCAGCTTATCAACCTGATAGTGCTATTTGTGAGCTTGCCCTGAAAATGGCAGGTAGCCGTACAGAAGTAATGGTTACCGATGATCCAATAGCTGCTGCCAAGGAAGCTCAAGTCATTTATACTGATGTTTGGGCAAGTATGGGTCAGGAAGCCTCAGCTGAGGAGCGAATTCCAATTTTTAAGCCTTATCAAGTTAATCAACAGTTGTTAGACCATGCCGACCCATCAGCAATCGTACTCCACTGTTTACCCGCTCACCGGGAGGAAGAAATTACAGACCAGGTAATCGAAGGCTCGCAATCCCGTGTTTGGGACCAGGCAGAAAACCGTTTACATGCTCAAAAAGCTTTACTGGTCAGTCTTTTAGGGGTTGATTGAATCCTAAGGGAGTAGGGAGTAGGGAGTAGGGAGTAGGGAGTAGGGAACAGGGAATAGGGAATAGGGAGTAGGCAAGAGGCAAGAGGCAAGAGGCAAGAGGCAAGAGGCAATAAGCAAAAAATCCTGTGTACCTCATAGCTATGAAAACGCTATAACTCCCTCCACTCCCCATCTCCCCATCTCCCCATCTCCCCACACTTCCCACACTCTCCCCATCTCCCCATCTCCCCATCTCCCCACACTTCCCACACTCTCCCCATCTCCCCACACTTTTAACTCCAGTTACCCCCAAAATCTAGAAACTGCTTTTGCTCGCTGCTCCTAGCTTTAGCGGTTAGCAAAATTGTTGGGATATCCGCCGTTACTGCAT
>NZ_JAAHIG010000331.1:0-9749 GCF_010692305.1 Moorena sp. SIO4G3
CTGTTGTGCATTTATAGCGTTTCTAGGACTCATGAGGTACACATTATTTTTCACCTCTTCCCTCTTCCCTCTTCCCTCTTCCCTCTTACTTCTTACCTCTTCCCTGCTCCCTGCTCCCTGCTCCCTGCTCCCTGCTCCCTAAAAACCAGAAATTTGTACCTCACAAGTCGTAGAATTGCTATAATACTGTATTAGTGGCTGAAATCAAATAAAAAAAATAGATTACAGTGTGCTTTTGCCTTTTGCCTTGCTAAAACCAATTTTAAATGCGTTTTCGCTTATATCAAATATATCACTTCGGCTTTGTGAGCATCACGCGCCAAAAAACAAAAGCAATTAAGGATGCATAACCTAATACTGTTAGCCACTCCTCCAAAGTGCCCATACCCAAGAAAACTGTGTTATCCATAAATACAGAAGTATTGACTATAAAATTTAGCGCAACTCTCTTCCGAAGGGAAATAGAGACAGGGGAATTAATTTAAAATGCTGTTGGGCAAAGGGAAGGCCAATAATCGTAATCGCTAAAATCAGCCCTGATACCAAATGAGCAAGAGCAATCTCCCAGCCAAAGGCGATCACCCAGATAATGTTAAAAATCATATTGAGGAGGCTACCAACCTCTGACGTTTCCTCAATGGTTTTGCCAAATGGTGCCAGAGTAGCGATGCCCAGCTTGATAGCCTGTATTCCAAAGGGGATGCCAATAATAGTCAGACAAATCCCTGTCTTGATGCAGTCGCTCATGGGGGAAACCCCCAAGACCGCGCTGCATCGCTAATCCACCGATAATGTAACCGGCACCAACAGCTAAACCACCAAAGATTAACCAGATAATGTTCCCTAAAAGGCTCATGACTCTCCTTTATTAATCCCCTTGGTACTACTTAATTATACCAGTTAATGGGATAAAGTACTTCGTCCTAGGTTTTAGGGAGTAGGGAGTAGGGAGTAGGGAGTGGGGGTAATAAAATTGAATGGTCTAATATGGTCTAATCCTGAACCATCAGAGCCAAACCCTCAGACCAACAAGTCATCCCTCAAAGTCAGAGGGCTTTTGCTGTTGCTCTTCCAAAAATACCTCTACAGCCCGATTAAACTCTTCCGGCTCTACTAAAAAAGGCCAATGATTCCCAGGAACTTGACGGATAGTTAATTTTTTTAGATACGTTTTATAGGGTTTTAGCTGCCCATCGGAACGATTAAGACCTTTTTCTGGTACTATCAATACTGTAGGAATTTCAATAATTTCCGTTAGTCCTGCTACGCGCATCACGTCTTCAAAAATCTCATTTCTGGCCTGAACCACAAATTTACTGCCCCAACTGCCATCAAGTTTAGGTTCAATGCTGGCTTTAAATACTTGTTGCTGAAAGGGACTCCAACCCCGGTATTGTTTTAATTGTTTAGCTTGTGCTACCGCTTGCTCATAACTAACAAAGGGTCCCATAGCTTTTACAAAAGGCAAGACACGGAAGAGTAGGGGAAACATAACCTTAAACCACATCGGAATTTTCCCCATGAAAAAGGGATCCACCAAAATTAGGCTGCGGAATCGGGATGGATTTTGCTTAGCCCAAATCGGAACTAATTTACCAGTCCAGGAGTGACCGAGGATATGAGCACTAGACCATCCTAGGTGATTCATTAAGGCTTCTAAATCGGCGATGTGATCATCAAAGGTATAGCCTTGATCCGGCTTGCTACTTTCCCCATGACCGCGCAGATCTGGAGCAATGATATGATACTTTGGGGCAAGGTAATCCCCGAGGCTAGACCACACTAGGCTATGGTCTGCTAAGCCATGTAAGAGTAACAAGGGAGTTTGGCCTTGGTTCCATTCTAGGTAAGACAGTTGGATGTTTGGTAAATCTAAGGTTTGACGTATGGGCATGATGGGATGATTGCGCTTAAGCCATGGTACTGTGATCTTGCATTAATTTTAGGGGGCTAGGGTGCAAAACCTTACCTTAATCAACCCACGCTATGTAATCAGTTTATATCATTGTCAAATGAACAATTTGGTCTTGGTATTCATTTTCAAATGATGCCTCAGCTATAAAAATTAGCTGCTGAATAGTTTCACCGATATTCAATTTTGGACTTAGAATAAAAATTCCTGGTACATGTCTACCTTCAGTTAGGTGATCTGCTAAGTGTACAGGCATTGACTTGCGGTTATTGGTTACCAATACAAAATCATATTCCTCACACCAGCATAGAATTTCTGGGTCTTGTGTACCTTTTGGTGGAGTGGCTGGATCTCCAACAGCTCTGACAACTAAATCAGGTGCTTGCCGACGTAGTTGAATCTGATAGACTGGATTTACATTTTCATCCAGCAGATAATTCAGACTCATAGGCTTTCTTGTTCGCTTCTTGTTCTGCTTTTAATTTTCGTAATCGAACTATACCTGGAGGAGGGTTGAGTTCTTGAGCTTTTTGTTGCTGATGACTCCATTCCAGCCAGTCAGAAATATATTGGCTGACAACTTCTTTGTTGTTTAAGTAGTAAAGAATTGTGGCATAAACTTGATCCAAGGTAATGGTGTAAAAACAGTTAATAATTTCTTCTGGAGTACGATTTCGATAAATGTACTCATACAGCACATTCTCAATGCCCACTCGCGTTCCTTTGATGCGAATATCATCAGGAGCAATAAAATCAAAATAGTCTTCTATTTTCATGATTATCAAGAATTGATAATTGATAATTTTAAAAGCACTGTTTAACCAGATTACCCTCAAAGCACTGACAGGGTCCGCAATCGATTCAGCGCTGCTGCTAATTCCAAGCGGCGGAATTGGACTAAATCCCCTTCAGGAAAGAACGTTAGTACATCCAATCCTTGTTCTTCAATATCTTTCATCACCAGATTCAAAATTTCGGATAGGGTCAATCGTTCATCGATATACTTCTCTTTAGCATAAACAAGAGCCCTGGAAATCCCTCTTAACTGACCTACTTCTACAATCTGCTCAACAGCAGATAAATCAATATTCTCTGCGCCAAACCCTACTTCATCTACATCTCGGACTTTTAATTTTACGGCTTTGCGTCCACGACTGGGGTCAATCCCATCTGCTAATGGTACTCGTGGGGTAATACTACCAAAGTGTTTCCCGCCTTCAGCGGTGCGTTCGGTAAAGTATTTTTCGGCAATTAACTGAGCCTTTTCGGTGACATCCTGGGGTTGGAAGTTGTCCATGGCAATGACCGTATCGGCTACATCAAAGTAATCTCCACTGCCTCCCATGACTAATATAGTAGAGACACCATACTCGGTATAGAGCTGTTGGACTTTATCAATAAATGGTGTAATGGGTTCTTTATCTTTAGCAATCAGCTCCTGCATACGGCGATCGCGAATCATAAAGTTAGTTGCTGCTGTGTCTTCGTCTACCAACAGTAACTCGGTACCGGCCTCCAGTGCTTCCATAATATTTGCGGCCTGGGAGGTGCTACCACTGGCATTGGTGGTGGAAAATTTTTCAGTGGAGCGACCGTGAGGTAATTGATTAATAAATGGGGAAATATCTACACCAGAAATCCCCCGACCATCTTCAGCCCGAATCTTGACAGCGGTGGGATTGGTGACTACTAATTCCCGTCCATCTCCAGGAATATGATTGTAAACTCCTAATTCAATGGCTTTGAGCACTGTGGATTTGCCATGATAGCCACCTCCTACAATCAAGGTGATCCCTTCTGGGATTCCCATACCGGTAATTAATCCTCGATTGGGGCAAGTGAATGCTACTTCAAGTGTCTTGGGAGATTGAAATGCGATCGCATTCTCTTGCAATGGTTTGTCATCCACCCCACTGGAGCGTGGCAAAATGGCACCGTTAGGAATAAAAGCAACTAATTCACGGGTTCCCAGCTGTTGACGCAGCCAATCTGCATCTTCCACTGTTTCTACATGATGCTTAATGGCAGCTGGATCGAGGACTTCATACTTGATGGATTGGTCAATAATATCAGGGATATCTTGGCATAGCATTTCTGCGGCCTGACGCCCAGAAATCCGACGACCACGGGCTGGTAATCCTACCACAAACCGGATTTCTACTCCTTCATCACTCACCAAAGCCGAGGTGCGCTCCAGCACGGATTGTCCGACACGGGTAATCGCAATCAAGCCACTATTCCCGGTACCCCGCCGACAGCTCATTTCCCCAGCTACCCAATCAAAGGAGCGAGTGAGATAATCCTCTAGGGCGATGGCTCGGCTGTCAGTGCGATAAAGCTCACTGGGAAAACCAGCCACTGACTGGGGTAAGTACACGCGCACTTGGCTAGGAGAGGCAAAGGGGTCTCCCTGAACCCTGTCAATGACTAGAGTGAAATCTGGAAACTGATAGCTGCCCTTGATATCTCGGTAGGATTTGTAGCTGCGGTCATCGAGTTGTAGCAGTAAAGACTCCAATTGATTGCTAGTTGCCATAATTGCCAGGGGAAAATTGCTTGTTAATTGTCAATGGTTACTAGCCAATTGTCAATTAACAAGGGATTCATGACTTTTGAGTGTTTAAGTAAGCATTCAGCCGTCAGCTGTCAGCCGTCAGCTTATTTTATTTAAAACCACCGATTGCGCTACGCGCACGCTGCGCGAACAGCTTTTGAATAAAACAGCTAACCATTTGTTTAATGTGAGTTACGTCTGGATGATAGCTGACCGCTGACCGCTGACCGCTGACCGCTGACCGCTGACCGCTGACCGCTGACCGCTTACGTTTACTAACTTGACTGCTCTGATAGGTTAACTAGACTTAATTCTTGCAGTGATTTTTCCAGAGCAGCGGTTTCCCAATAGAGCTTTATTGCTCCATGAAAGCTGGGATTTACTGTAATATCATCTATAGTATAGACGTTTACAAATCCGAATTGAATTGCTTTGATTACAGCACTTCTTGGAATCAATTCAACATATTTTTTCAAGTAACCAGCACTTATATTCAGCGATACATCAATGCGATGATAATTCCCGACATTCACAAACCCAAACATCTTAATATCAATTTCAGATTGTTCATTAAAAACGGCTTGTTGTAGGGTTAAAGCACCAGCTTCAATCAGTTCTTCCATTTGACCGGCGTCTGCCAAGTTTTGCCTAAATAATCCCAGCAGCTTCCCTAATGTAGCCTCATCTTGATCCTTAAGTACTACTTCTAAGTCTATTCCCAGCTTGTCTTCATTCACAGAGTTTTTGATCAATGCGATCGCACCTTCTCTGAACCCCTGATTTTGTGTTGGCGGATTCTGTCTGACCCCCTGATCTTGTGGTGGCGGATTCTGGTTGAACAGTAAGCTAGGTTGAGCACTGCTTTGCTCACTGCTATCATATCTATCAATTAAGCCAAACTTAAGTAATAGTTTGTCAATACCTAAAATTTGCTTTTGGGCAGCTTGCCATAGCACTGTTCTGAGGTTAGTCCGAAATTCTCCGATTGGATTTAATAACCACCATGCTTTACGAGACAGAGACTTTTTGGAGAGATGATTCCCCTTATTCCATTGATTTTTCAGCTCCTGATCGGTAAGGTAACGGGACTGAAACGGTAAGGACGAGTCGGGAATAGAGATTAGTAGTTTTCCACCCTCATAGGTTAAGGCAGGGGTAAAAATTTTATCTATTTTAATTTCAATCTCATGGAGTTGGAAGATACTCGTGGGTTGACCGAGGATGCTTATTTGAAAATATTGCAGAAATTCCCCTACTGCCTCCATTTGTTGTAAGGCTAAGTTTTTTACTGACTTAAAGGGAATATTTTTAACAATTTTGACAGATATCTTGTAAACCTGCTCCAATGGGATAATGTTGCTAATCGGAATTTTACGACGTTGCAAGCAGTCTATTACTTCCCGGTCATGGTGTTTGAAAATATTGGCAGCATTCTCCTGAAAAAAAAATCGATACTCTTCGTTGTTTGCTATTCTAGTGCGGTTAGGAGTCATATCAAACCCTGGTTATTAAGGACTTGTTAGTTGAAAAGTTACGATTGAGACTGGTGACTTGAGACTGGTTAATTGAAATTTGACCAACACCGAAAACTAATAAGTATTACACCCGACAATATCTTACCTATTACAAGTGATATTATAGTTGATAATTTTAGAATTGATAATTTTTGCTTAACAGTTGACAGTTGACGGTACTATAGACTCAACTTTCAACAAAAAAATAATTACTTCAAGGGTGATGGTTAAATCGGTATGGGCTTAACACTGGACACTCAGCATCAACTGGCAATTGAAAACCACGCAGAAAGCACCTATCCAGAAGAGTGCTGCGGTTTACTATTGGGTAAGCACCGGGGTGAGGTGAAAACGCTGGTTGAAGTATTACCCACACCGAACAACTGGGATAGTGAAGCAGCTGATGCCTATGCTACGGTTGAGGGCAAACCTCAGGGAGATTATAGCAGACAGCGCCGATTCAGCATTGCTCCTGAGGTGCTACTGCGGGCACAAAAAGACGCACGCGATCGCAATCTCGATATAATCGGGATCTATCACTCTCATCCGGATCACCCAGCGGTACCTTCAGAATTTGATCGTGCGATCGCATGGCAGCAATACTCGTATATTATTGTTGCCGTTGAGGAAGGTAAAGCGTGTGACTTCAGAAGTTGGAGCCTGGATGAACACCACCAGTTCCAGCCAGAAGAAACTATCATTATCAAAGGTTAAGTCCTGAGTCTTACCGCTTCAAACCCAACATGCCATGTTAAATCCCAATCTAGATGAAATCCAATTAAGTAAAGACGAATACGAACGTTACTCCCGACACCTGATTTTGCCCGAAGTTGGGTTAGATGGACAAAAACGCCTCAAAGCTGCCAGTGTCCTATGTGTAGGTAGTGGTGGATTAGGTTCACCCCTATTGCTCTATCTTGCTGCTGCTGGAATTGGAAACCTAGGTCTAGTAGATTTCGATGTTGTAGATAGTTCTAACCTTCAACGTCAGGTAATTCACGGGACGTCGTGGGTAGGCAAACCGAAAATTCAGTCGGCCAAAGAGCGGATTCTAGAAATCAACCCTCACTGTCAGGTAGACCTCTACGAAACCCTGCTGAATTCTGAGAATGCCTTGGAAATCATGGCACCCTATGACATTATCGTTGATGGTACGGACAACTTTCCCACCCGTTACCTAGTCAATGATGCGTGTGTACTTCTGAATAAGCCAAACGTCTATGGCTCTATTTTCCGGTTTGAGGGACAGGCGACAGTCTTTAATTACGAAGGTGGTCCCAACTACCGCGACTTGTTCCCTGAGCCCCCACCACCAGGAATGGTACCTTCCTGTGCCGAAGGAGGGGTTTTGGGCATTCTGCCAGGAATTATTGGCGTGATTCAAGCAACGGAAACGGTCAAAATTATTTTAGGCCAGGGGGATACCCTCAGTGGACGTTTGTTGCTGTACAACTCTTTAAATATGACCTTCCGGGAATTGAAACTGGGACTAAATCCAGAACGACCGGTGATTGAGAAGTTGATTGACTATCAACAATTCTGTGGCATTCCCCAAGCTAAAGAAGAGGAAGCCAAACGCCAGATGGATATCAAAGAGATGAATGTCCAGGAGCTCAAGGAACTCATGGAAAGTGGTGCGGATGATTTTGTTTTGATTGATGTCCGCAATCCCCATGAATATGACATTGCTAAGATTTCTGGCTCAGTTCTAGTGCCATTACCGGATATTGAACAAGGTTCTGGTGTAGCAAAAGTCAAGGAACTGGTTAATGGTCATCGCTTGATTGCCCATTGCAAGAAGGGAGGTCGCTCAGCGAAAGCCTTGGGGATTTTGAAAGAGGCTGGTATTGAAGGGATTAATGTTAAAGGAGGTATTACTGCCTGGAGTCAGGAAATTGATTCATCAGTACCGCAATACTAACTAAATATATAGCAATTATGGTGAACCAGTCAGGGACATTGCTTATCCTTTTAAGGCAAAAGGAATCCCCCCTGACCCCCCTTAATAAGGGGGGAAGGCAAAAGGCAAAAGGCAAAAGGCAAAAGGCAATAGTCAAGAAGGTTTTAACCAGGGAACAGAACTATGTCTTAACCTTGTCTTGGACTGCTATAGGAACTGGATCTGTCAGCCAAGCAAAGCGCGAGTGGGGGAAACCACGGCAGTTGCTCATGGGGGAGACCCCCACAGGTCGGCACTGCCTCCCCTGTTCCCTTGCTGCATCGCTGGCCACGGTAACGCGAATTCCATTAGTTGTATTTGGTGCGATCGCAGATGAGTTTGCGATCGCTATTTTATTTACTGGTCACCAATGCTGCTAATTCTGTAGATACTGTCTGATCTCAAAGTATAGTTCAGCACTGATCTCAAAGTTGCTCCCTGTCAGCCAAGCAAAGCGCGAGTGGGGGAAACCACGGCAGTTGCTCATGGGGGAGACCCCCACAGGTCGGCACTGCCTCCCCTGTTCCCTTGCTGCATCGCTGCTCCCTACTCCCTGCTCCCTACTCCCTAAAACCCAGGAATTTATACCTTACCCCATTGAAAAGTGCTATCAATGCTCAATGCGAGTACCTAAAACTTTGAGGAATTCTGCTAGCCACTGGGGATGAGCAGGCCAAGCGGGAGCTGTTACTAAATTACCGTCTACGATTGCTTGATCTACTGGGATGTCAGCATAGGTTCCACCAGCACGGGTAACATCGGGACCACAGGCTGGATAAGCGGAACATTTTTTACCTTGGATTACATCTGCTGCTGCCAACAATTGAGCACCATGACAAATTGCTGCGATTGGTTTGTTTGCTTGGGCAAAGTGCTGCACGATTTTGATCACATCTTGATTCAGGCGGATGTATTCTGGTGCTCGCCCCCCTGGAATCACTAGGGCGTCATAATCTTCAGGATTGATCCCATCAAAGGTGGCATTGAGGGTGAAGTTGTGACCAGGCTTCTCAGTGTAAGTCTGGTCTCCTTCAAAGTCATGAACCGCTGTACGAACAATGTCCCCAGCTTTTTTGTCAGGACAGACAGCATCAACGGTATGTCCTACCATCTGCAACCCTTGGAAGGGAACCATCACTTCGTAGTCTTCTACAAAGTCACCTACGAGCATTAAGATTTGCTTTCCTGCCATGTTATCACTCCTGTGGTTTGAATCGGAATAGCTCTTGAGCAATCCTAATGTATCAAGGTTCTGAGATTGTTCGCGTAGTGTGGCCTTTTGGCCAAGGTTGTCTGTCAGAATGAAGAATGAAGAATGCAGAATGAAGAATGCAGAATGAAGAATTTAGAATCTATAATTCTTCATTCTTCATTCAAAAATTGGGATTTAGTGCTCCAACCAAACCGCTAAATCCGTTGCGGTCTTAAAATCCAACAACGCTTCACTCAATTCCTCCAATCGAGTAATCGATAATCCCTCAATCTGCTGTTGGAGAACAGGGTCAATTAAACCTAACCTCAGGGTTAGCAAACGCATCACTATTAATACCGCTTCCTCCTGCTTTCCTCGGTCGAGTCCCTGCTGGAGTCCCTTCTGGACTCCCTTTTGGATAATATCTTGATAGGTGGGGCGACCGATGAAGGCGCTCAGAGAAGTGAAAGGAGTAAAGACCTTTCCACGGCTAGGATTCAAGCCAAGTTCTCACCCGAAGGAGCATTTTGAGATGGATACATCAGGCCGAAAAGCTAGAGTATTCCCGAATCGAGATGTTTCAGAGCTAGAGGGTAAAACGTAATTAGAACCTTACATACCGCAACCAGGGACTAAGC
>NZ_JAAHIG010000332.1:0-9652 GCF_010692305.1 Moorena sp. SIO4G3
ATTCATTGGAGCAAGTCTATTGACAAGCCGAGAGGTTGAGAGAATCTAGGAGCCGTATGAGGGGAAACTTTCACGTATGGCTTTGGAGCGGAGGTGCCTGGGCTAATCCCCAGCATCGACCGTAATCATTATCAATCCAGGATGATACCATCCCCAATATTATACCGATTGATAGTGTAACTAATCCTATTGGGATTGACATGGGTCTTAAGTCGTTTCTGGTTAAATCTGACGGAACGGAGGTTCCGATTCCTCAGTTCTATAGGAAAGCTCAAAAGCGTCTTAAAAAAATCCAAAAAGCTGTCAGCAGATCCAAAAAAGGTAGTAACAACCGAAAAAGTGCGGCTCGTTCCTAGTAGGAATCTCTCGTGGTAGAGAGGGGTATGACTAGGGGGATTTGCGGGGTCAAACCCGAAATCCTAACTATTAATCGGATGTGGGTGAAAGTCCCACCACTGAGGAGACAGGTGACTCCCTATCTGGCCACACCGAGCGGGCGGCAACTCCGCAGAGTGAAGCTGGCAACAGGGCGCAATCAGTTGACCAAAAGCAGGTAGCAACACTGGCGCTAACGGGGAGACGACAAGGTCTAAGTAGTCCTATAAAAGTGTCTTAGTTGTCAACCACAACCTGAACAAACAATGTGGAATACATCCTCTACTCTCACAGCGTTGTTTTTTCGATAGCTGTAATCTCCGAGAGGAGGATAGGCAAATTGGACTGGCCTAAATCGTCATAACAATCTGATAAATGGAACGAGTAAAAACGACAGCAGAACATGGGTCTGAGGAACGGTCGAAACCTCGGTAAGTTATGCCAAACCTAATCCCCACTGTCGGGTAAGATGTGCTCAAAACTGGGCACGGGTTCTCAGAATATATTCAACAAAGTAGAGTACGGTTAGACGCATGAGTAAACATAGCGAACTATGGAAGAGTCAGAAGTGGAAGAAACTCCGCCAAAACTTATTCCGCCTACAACGAAGAATATACAAAGCGGTTCAAGCTGGCGACCTGAGGAAAGCTAGGTCTCTACAAAAACTGGTTATGAAATCCCGTTCAGCTCAACTTTTGGCCGGAGATGAAACCTTAGAAGAGTGGAGCCTTAATTAATAATTTTTAACCCTTTTGCGCAAGAACCTCAAACTGTAAAGGCTCCACTCTTCTTGCGGTAACTTCTAACCGTCCGTCAAGTGACCCAGCTAAATCAGGGAAAACGCACTGCCGGTATTGATGGAAAGGAAAACCTAAATTACCGCGAGCGAATTGAATTGGTAGAAACATTGAACCACTATGGCCACACCTGGGTTCATAGCGGACTACGAGAAGTACCAATTCCCAAAAAGAATGGGAAAATCCGGATGTTAAAAATACCAACCATCGCCGATAGAGCCTGGCAATGTCTAGTAAAATACGCCCTCGAACCTGCCCACGAAGCAACCTTTCACGCCCGGAGTTACGGGTTTAGGACTGGACGTAGTGCGCAAGATGCCCAAAAATACGTATTCAGCCACCTGAATGCATCAAATAACGGTATCAAAAAAAGGGTCATTGAATTAGACATCAAAAAGTGTTTTGACCGAATCTCCCACAAATCCATCATGGATAGGTTGTTAGCACCAGCTAACCTGAAGATGGGGATATTCAGATGTTTGAAAGCTGGCATCTGCCCGGAATTCCACGAACAAGGAACGCCCCAGGGAGGCGTGGTCAGCCCGCTACTCGCCAACATCGCACTTGATGGAATAGAAGATATACACCCATCAGTCCGGTATGCGGACGACATGGTAATCTTCCTAAAACCAAAAGATGACGCCGAAAAAATCCTCAGAAAAGTGGAAAAATTCTTAGACGAACGGGGTCTCGAAATCAGTCAAGAAAAGACCAAAGTAACCAAAACGACAGACGGATTTGACTTCCTTGGCTGGCACATGCGAGTCAAACACAACGGAAAATTCCATTGCACTCCCTCAGTGGACAATCACAGGAAAATACGCGAGAAAATCAAAACCGTGGTCAACAGCTCGAATTATGGTGCAAAAGTCAAAGCTAAAAAGTTAGCCCCTATTGTAAGAGGGTGGCGACACTATCACAAATGGTGTGATATGGGAAGCTCCCGGGACAACCTATGGTTCATGAGCAAAACGGCACACCGGAAATTCCGAAAGGAAAAGAATGTGAGTAGCCATCAAGCAACTGAGCTATGTAATAAAGCATTCCCAGAAGTAGGGTACAGACAAAATAAGCACAAGATGGTCGCAGGGACTAAGTCCCCATATGACGGAGACTTAGTTTACTGGAGTGAGCGCAACAGCAAACTCTACGACAATCATACTGCCACAGCCTTGAAGAAACAACACCATTCATGTGGATACTGTGGGATGAGATTCATAGATGAGGAAAAGATACACCTTCACCACATCGATGGAAATCATGACAACTGGAAGAAAAACAATCTAATGGCTGTTCACCAAAGTTGTCACCAACAGATTCATTGGAGCAAGTCTATTGACAAGCCTATTGGTTGAGAGAATCTAGGAGCCGTATGAGGGGAAACCTTCACGTACGGCTTTGGAGCGGAGGTGCCTGGGCTAATCCCCAGCATCGACCGTAATAGGCCGTAATCAAACTTGGAAAGGCTCACAAAAAGGTAGCCGACACCCGAAAAGATTTCCATTTTAAGACGGCAAAAGGGTTGCTAGATAACCACGATCTAGTAGTCCATGAAAAACTCAACATCAAAGGTCTAGCTAGAACCAAGATGGCCAAATCAGTTCTAGACGCTGGATGGGGTCAATTTCTTTCAATACTGTCAGTCAAAGCCGTTCGCGTAGCGTGGCCTACGGCCTTAAATGCTGGGCTGGTAGCGAAAGCAGTAAATCCTAGAAATACTAGCCAGAACTGTTCCAATTGCGGGAAGAAAGTTCCTAAAAAACTAAAAGACCGCGTTCATTCCTGCCCTCACTGTGGTTATGTGGCTGACAGGGATGTGAATGCGGCTAAAAATATCCTCAAATTGGCGGTGGGGCATCCCGTTAGCAGTAAAGCTTTCCGAGTAACCGAACCGTTGGGTGGTGTTGGAAGGAAGCCCGCGTTGTCCCGTTAGGGCAACGTCGGGAGTATGTCACTTTTTAACAAGTCCATCGGTTACACCACCGACCTCTGAAGCTGTAGTCGAGGCACTAATTCAGGCAGAGACAACAGCTAAACGAACCAAAGTCAGCCATGGCTATTCACAACTGATCGGGACTTGGCGACTAGGGTTTATTACTGGGACAAAGCGATCGCGCCAACGAGCAGGGGTGATCTTGGGTAGTGGACGATTTCTGCCAAAGTGGATCAAGATTCACCTATCCTACTCCCCATCAGAGTCTTCTCAAGACCAAGGAACGGTTCAAAATGCTGTTCAACTCGGACCAATTCAGATAGTTCTCACCGGTCCTACGAAGTTTTATCCTAAGACGAATATCTTAGCTTTCGACTTTAGTCAAATCAGGATATCGTTATCTAGTCTAACACTGTATCAAGGCTATATTAAAGGTGGACAAGACCGGGAAACTAGGTTCTATGAGCAACCCTTGAAAGAACAAGCATTCTTCACCTACTTTCTAGTGGAAAACCGTTGCATTGCTGCTAGAGGTCGGGGAGGAGGTTTGGCGGTGTGGAGCAAGTAAGCCCTAGCTGAGTTAGATAAGTTCATCAAAGGAACAGGTTTGTGCGATTGCCTTCTCTAACAGCAGACTATACTCTTGCTCATTTACCGTACAGGCACCAAACCGTTCTAGGTGAGAATTCATCATCTGAGCATCAAACAGCAAAAAGTTGCGATGGCGCAACCGTTCTACGAGCTTAACCATAGCCACCTTCGAGCCGTCCGGAATCCGATAAAACATCGATTCACCAATGAACGCTCCACCAATTACAATGCCCAAAATTCCTCCTGCCAGCTGATTTCCCTGCCAAGTTTCAAAGCTGTAGGCCCATCCAGCCTTATAAAATTGCCAATAAATTTCCTTAATTTCTGGAGAAATCCAAGTAGTTTCACGGTCAGCACAACCAGTCATTACCCCTAAAAAGTCTCGGTTAATACTGACACTAAATCGTTCCTGATTTAGGACACGACGCAGAGATTTAGGATAGCGAAAACGCTCATCTAGAGGAATTATAGCACGTTTGCGGCTTGAGTACCAGCCTAAATTACCAGTATCATCTGCCATCAGGAAATAGCCTTGAGCATACCCTTGAATTAAGTAATCAATATCGATTTCCATTAACAGAAGTGTGTGAGGAAGAACTAAATGAGTTAAGTAAAATTAAACGTAACATACTAGCGGTTGACACTTCTGTAAAAAAAAATTGGCTTTAAAGAAATCAGGTTTCTTACCTAGATTAAGGGGTCTAACTAAGTTAGTTTTGACAAACCCGGTTTTTTGACAAAGTTCTCCCCCGTCTCCCCAATCTTCCCATTCTTCCCCCTCTTCCCTTTCCACTTTCCCTTTTCCCCTAATCGTGGCAAGCTGTTGATGATTCAAGGTTGATTGGCAACAAGTGCTGTATTGGTTCGGTTCCCCCCTACTGGAGAGATAAAGTCATGGTTACAAATTCTAGTGTCAAACAGTTGCTCAAAATTTTAATCGGTGCCGCCTGGATAGACGGTAAAGTTCAGGCAGAGGAACGGGAATATCTGTATAAAGTCGCCCAGCAATATGGAGTTGCTGACGACCCAGAGATTAAACCGTTACTGTATGAACTCAAAGCTGTGTCAGCAGATGAATGCTACAGTTGGGTGGAACAATATTTAGGCGATCGCCCTAGTCCAGAAGACTATCAGCGCTTGATTGAAGCCCTCAGTGCCTTAATTTATAGCGATGGGCTGGTAGACACAGAAGAAGCCAAACTTCTCAATCGGTTGCAGTTACTCGACCCCAGCATTCCATCTCAGCAGTCGAGTAGTCAAAAAGTACTCAAAGCAATTCAAAAAATTTACCGCCGGTGGATTAATAAGCAGTTTACTGATTGATTACTGCCTCAGTAGGTCGTAAGCATTCAGCTATCAGCTATCAGCTATCAGCGGTCAGCTATCAGCTATCAGCTATCAGCTATCAGCTATCAGCGGTCAGCGATTAGCGCACGCGTGCGCGTTCAGCTTTGGAATAAAACAAGTAAGCATTGGAATAATGCTGAGTTACCTCAAGCGCGTCGTTCGCACAGCGTGGCCAAACGCGCCCCGCGTGGCCAAACGCGCCCCGCGTGGCCAAAGGCCAAGGCCAAGGCCAAAGCCTGTGCCACAAGGCTGACGGCTGACGGCTGACGGCTGAACGCGCACGCGTGTGCGTAGCGCATATCCTTACAGTAGGTCAGTGGCTAAGTGCTGGGTAAGTCCTTACCCAGCAACTCTAGCTCTAGGGTCACCCTGAGCACCCTCCTACTACACCCCACACCCAGTCAACCGGTCACCCCACCCCCTTGGGCTAATGTGACAATTTTTGATCTGGCAAGTGGTTGGCAACTCATGGAATGTTACTAGCGTCAAATTACTCAGATTGTGCCGAAATTATTGCTATTAAACAGGCGCAATCTGGTTTTTTATGCTTATTTTGAGCAAAAAAAACAATTTTATTGAACCTAGGAACATCTAGCATCTGATTGGTTCTATTTACTTAAGAACACATTAATTTAAGAGAATGCCTTCCATGCTTAACCTAAATCATTTTCAATCAGGAACTGCTGCTGTTTTAGCCCTTGGACTCACCGCCACCACCATGGCTCCCCTAGTCGCACCTGCTCCCTCCTTGGCCCAAAGCACTAACTTTATCGATGTTTCATCCAACTACTGGGCAAGTGAGTTTATTGGGGAATTATCCCAGCGTGGTATTATTGCCGGATTTCCTGATGGCTCCTTCAGACCAAATGCACCAGTGACCCGCGCTCAGTTTGCGGCAATGCTGCGTAAAGCAAATCAAGATTTCAATAAACCCGCCATTCGCGGTGGCAACACTTTCGTGGATGTTGCTTCCAACTACTGGGCAAATCCTGCCATTCAGGAAGCCTACCAAACCGGATTTCTAAGTGGTTATCCTGGTAATATCTTTAGACCTGAACAAAATATTCCCCGTGAACAAGTTTTAGTTGCCCTTTCTAATGGACTGAATTTCTCTTCCACCGGTTCTACCTCAGAGCTGATCAGTTTCTACCGGGACGGCAGCCAAATTTCTAACTTTGCCCGTGCTCCCATCGCTGCTGCTACAGAAAATAGTTTGGTGGTTAATTATCCTAACGTCGCCTTTCTCAATCCGACTCGGAATGCAACTCGTGCAGAAGTTGCAGCTTTTATGTACCAAGCGCTGGTGGCAACAGAACAAGCTCCAGTGATTAGCTCCCAATACATTATCGATCCCAATCCAGCACCTGTAGCCTTCACAATTCCTGCAGGTACTTCTATTCCGGTTAAGTACAAAAAAGATAAAATTCTGCTCGCCCAAGAGGAAACTATTCCCCTAACCCTGACAGTGGATCTAAACATTACCACTGCTGATGAGGGCAAGTTGCTGATTCCTGCTGGTAGTGAAGTGGTTGGCGAACTGCGTGCAACAAAAGAGGGAGCTCAGTTTGTAGCTCAGCGGCTGTTGATCAATGGTGAAACCCTATCCTTTAATGCCACCTCTGAGGAAATTACCACCACTGAAACCATTCGCAAGGGTAGCAATCCAGGAAGTATCCTAAAAGATGCAGCAGTTGGTACCGCTGCTGCCGCTGCTATCTCTGCCGTTACCGGTGACCGTGCGATCGCTACAGAAGAAATCTTGATTGGAGTTAGTTCTGGTATCGCTTTAAATATCGGCAAACGTTTATTCGGTAGCAGCAGTGTTGACCTATTTGTGGTTGAACCAGAAACCGACTTACAGCTTACCATCGACTCTGACTTGGTGATTAGCAGTCGGTAACTAGATATGTGGATAGTTAACTGTTGAGAGGTTAATAGATTAACCAATCACAGCCAACCTCTCAACGGTCAACAACAACTATCTACTGACCAATTACTAAAGGTCTACTAAGCGTAAGTCAACCAAACGATAAAGGTTGTTCCAATCCTTGAGTTATCTTGACCATGACTAATGGATAATTCCCCATTTTCCTCAGTCGATAGTAGTTTGGCGGGACTCAAGACTTCAATATCACCCTGCATGTATGCCATGAGTTCTTTTGCGATCGCTAATCCTAAACCAGTGCCAGGGATAGGACCATTAGCTTGAACTCCCCGATAATGCCGCTCAAACAGATGGTCTAAGTCTTCTGGAGCAATACCTGGACCAGTATCACTAATTGCGATCGCTATGGCATTACCATGTGAAAGCCATTGTCCAACACCAACTTGGATATCAATTTTTCCCCCAGCTGGGGTGTACTTCAAAGCATTGTCAATCAAATTACTCAAGACTTCCCGTAAAGCCTTAGGATTCCCTTTCACCAAAGGTAAGTTAGGGGCAATAGAGCAATGCAACTCCAAATTAGCCTCTTGAGTAATAGCGTCAGCAGATATAAGCAAGGGTTCTAAGACATCCTTGACCGCAAACAGTTCCAAAGGAACAGTTTTGTCCGTGAGTAGGGGAAATTCCCCTAGGGTGGAGTGTGGTTCGGAGTGACTAGTTGGGTAAATCTCCCCAATATCATCTGATTGTGGGGATGAAGAAGCCTCAGCTGTAGCTACAGGTAACGTGAGGGATGCTGTATCGGTTTGGTTCATGTCCAGGCAAGCATCAAACTGTTGCAGCAACTCCTGTAAGCGATCGCTTTCTCGTATAATGCTCGAAGCCACTGGATAGTTTTTATCTCCTGGTACCAGTCGCTTCAGCAGTAGCTTACCAAAGGTTCGTAACGCCATCAGGGGATTACGAAATTGATGCAGCAGATCATCGAGCATATCCCGTTGTTTTGCCTGTAGACGTCTTTGCTGAGTCAACTGCTGCTCAAACCAACCTTGACGCTGTTCTATGACATATGCGATCGCTAAGGTTCTAGCAATGCGTTCCACACTTGCCTGTTCTGTGTGATTCCAAGGTCTATCATCACGAACACTCACCAATAATCCCATCACTATCCCTTCATGGATTAGAGGTAAAACGATTTGGTGCTGCTGCTGCAGAGAATTTTCAGATCCTACAAAAGAGGTTGAACCCAAATCTTGCTCTTGGTTATTTCCCTGAGGGAGTAGCCGAGGTAAGCTGCTGGACAATCTAGGAATCTGATCAATCTCACCTATTTTCTGTGGCAAAACCCAGTCAGGATCACTCATATCCCGCACGGTACTTGTTTCCGGATAAACTACCACAGGAATTAGCTTTGCCTGATTGCCCTCAACGAATTCTTCCGTTAAATATACAGCACCACTAGCTGCTCCCAGTCCTTGGGTTAATAAAGCCACTTGGTTTCGACACAGGGAGACAAATTCTGAACTGACGCGAGTGAACATGAGCTATAGATGAGTGATCTGGGTTAATCCTACTGGAAGTTAAGCCACTATCAGCTTTACTTCTATAATGTCGAACCCCTTAACTAGCGAGGGGGTCTGGGGGAGTCCATGTATCCCCCAGGCTGAGCGGGTGGGTTCGATGCCCACCCTATAAGCATTTACCATTGTCACCTCAGTGTGGTAGAATAGGGGATATGTTGATGATGAACTACACATACAGGATTTATCCCAGTCAGGATCAACAACAGATCCTCAAAGACTGGCTTGAGACTTGTAGACGAGTCTATAACTACTCATTGAGGGAGTTGAAAGACTGGATTGCTAGTCGTAAATGTCCTTAGGTGCGCTTTCCGTTGGCGAATTAAATTCGCCACGGGTCGCACCTGTGGATAGGTGTTCCATTGACAAGGAATACATCATTCCTGCCGATACACCGTTTCCTAGTTATCACCGTCAACAAAACAATCTACCCAAGGCCAAGAAAACCAACCCATTTCTAGCTTTGGTGCATTCCCAAGTTTTGCAAACAACCGTTAGGCGGTTACATGACTCATGGGAAGCAATGCAGTCTAGAGGGTTTGGGTTTCCTAGATTCAAGAAACGCGGGCAATACAAATCATTTGTGTTTCCTCAATTCAAATCTAATCCAGTCAGTAATGCACATATCAAACTTCCAACGAGGTGCGCTTTCCGTTGGCGAATTAAATTCGCCACGGGTCGCACCTCAAGATTGGCTTAGTTCCGATTCGGCTCCATCGGGAAATCCCCGAAGGATTCCAGGTCAAACAGGTTAGAGTCTTGGCTAAAGCTAGACAGACACAATGGTATGTTGTTATATCGATGGCACTGGATGTCGATATTCCTGATCACCCTGCTGTAGGCAGGGCAATCGGAATCGACCTTGGGTTAGAGAAATTCCTGACAACTTCAGACGGTTTCACAGTTGAACGGCCTAAGTTTTTCAAGTCACTGCAAGGCAAGCTGGAATTGCTGCAACGCAGAGCAGCTAGAAAGCAAAAGCGTTCTAATAACTGGGAAAAGGCACAACTGAAGGTGGCCAGACTACATCAAAAAATAGCGAATACTCGCAAAGACTTTCATCTGAAAACAGCCCATTTACTCTGTGACCAAGCTCAGACAATCTTTGCAGAAGACCTCAACACAGTAGGACTCAATCGAGGGA
>NZ_JAAHIG010000333.1:0-9635 GCF_010692305.1 Moorena sp. SIO4G3
CAGGCTCGCCTTGTCAGCCATGCAAAGCGCGAGTGGGGGAAACCACGGCAGTCGCTCATGGGGGGAACCCCCTTTGGCGGCGCTGCCTTCCCAAGACCGCGCAAATCACGCTAATCAATAAGTTTTACCCCTTTTCTGCATTTGAAGTTACCGTAAGAATAAGGCAGCCTTAATCAATAAGTTTTAACCCTTTTTTCCATAGCCGACCAACCATAAAGGCTGCCTTATTCTAAGGCGCGCGTCTTTGAGCCGACCAACCATAAAGGCTCAACGTAATCAGGTTTCGTCTCCGGGGGAACCCCCAAGACCGCGCTGCCTCCCCAAGACCGCGCTGCCTCCCCAAGACCGCGCTGCCTTCCCAAGACCGTAATGGTGCGTTTTCCGCATTAAGAATTAAATTCGCCACGGGTCGCACCTCTGCATCGCTGCTCCCTAAAAACCCAGAACTTTTTACCTAATTGAATTGCAAACCGCTGTATCACTCACATTAAGATTCTTAATCTCCATAATTAAAACCTCCTGAAATTAACTAAATAAATCGGTTGATTCTCAAGTTTTATTAAAAAATCCACCAATTATGAGCCAGATTGGCTACGGTTTTAATGTCTAGCCAATCTGGCGAGATAGTTAAATTTTAGTCGTTACTATAGTAGCTATAGTTCTTCTGACACCAATCAATTTTAAGGGCGTACCGGTTCGCCCTTAACCCTTAATTTTAGGCCATGTATAACCACTTTATTCGGTTAGTATTAACGTCAGTTTTCGATAAGAAGGAGCGAAGCGGGTAGGCTAAAAGTGTCAACCATCAACCCTCCACTTGCTCCATGCTTAGTCTATAAGACCTTTTCTCTCATGTCGTTCGCGTAGGGTGCCCGATAGGGCAATTACTTCAGCGTGGGCATTTTAATCTGTGTGGAACACACAACTAATAGAAGCGGATCTGAAAACCCGAAACCGCTCATCCGGTCTATGTTTGAGCGAACGAATTACCCAAGTAATTGCTTTTGATCAAATGGGCTACCGTACTTTTAAAGACTTTTACCAAAAACTAGTCCAACCTTACTGGCATCAGCACTTTCCGGGTCTGGTGAGCGAATCGCTTTTTCTACAATTACTCCCTTCAACTTTTTGACTGGGGGGGGTGACATACAAGCTTAAATCCTTACTGGGTAATAATTTAAGCCCATCAGTTACTTCAGGTGCGCTTTCCGCATTAAGAATTAAATTCGCCACGGGTCGCACCTAAAAGATACATGGTATTTTCGGCTGACCTTGGAGGTAGTGATAAGGGTTTGAGCTTGCTATTAAATCATTCTTTGGGTCAATTTGCGAGTTTATCTTTCCTGATATAGGCATAAAAGCCTTATATAGTAAGCTTTTCAGGGCTAATGTCACCCCCTCAGGCTGCCATCACTAGTCTAAGTGAAATCATTTAATACCTAGTAAATACCAGAATCCATGAAAATTATCCGTCTTCTGTTTCAAAAATCGGGAAAGCTGTTTATTATCGCTACGATCGCTAGCATATTTGCAGGAGCCAGTAATGCAGGTTTAATTGCACTAATAAATTATATTTTACAAAACATAAATCAAGTCTCAGTAGGAATAATCATCAGCTTTATTGGATTGTGTTTATTGCTGATGAGTACATCGGCTCTATCTTGGATCTTGCTAAATAGACTCTCTCAAGATGTCATTTATAATCTGCGTTTGGAGTTAGCCCAAAGTATTCTAAACTGTCCTTTGAACCAACTAGAAAACTTAGGTGCAGCAAAATTATTAGCTGCGATTACTGAAGACGTTAATACGATTGCTAATTCTTCCATTTCTATCTCTGGAATGGGGTTAAATATTTCACTAATTATCGGTTGTTTAGTTTACCTATGCTGGCTATCTATCCCAGTATTTATATTGTTTTTAATGCTAATTATTATAGGAATTATTAGTTATCAATACATTTCCAATCTAGGGATATCTGGATTTAAGACTGCTAGAGCCGAACAAGATATTTTATTCCAACATTTTCAGTCTATTATTCAAGGTATTAAAGAATTAAAACTACACCGCCAAAGACGCAACACATTTTTTAAAGAAGAACTAAAAGAGACTGCAGCAAGGGTTCGCTATCAATGGACCCAGGGAATGACCGCTTTTGCGATCGCTGATAGTTATGGGCTAGGTTTATTTTTTATTCCCCTGGGTATTCTGTTGCTAGGTGTTACTAAAATTATGTTTATTCCTACTAATGTTTTGACTAGTTATACTTTGACTTTTTTATATGCAATCACTCCGGTAAGAGCCATTTTAAATACCTTACCAGCAATTATTCAAAGCAGTATATCTCTAGAAAAAATCGAGTCTTTGGGATTGTCTTTAACCAAACAAATTGTCGAACCTTCTTTTCCTACAGGTGCTGATTTAACTATTAATTGGACAAAGCTTGAATTAGTGAATATTCACCATACTTATCAAGTAGAAAAAGAAGAAAATCAATTTACTTTAAATAACATTAATATTCAATTTGATCCTGGAAAAATTATCTTTATTGTTGGAGGTAACGGTAGTGGAAAATCTACTTTAGTTAAATTAATTACTGGTCTATATACCCCTGATAGGGGAACAATTTTATTTAATGGTATTCCTGTAAGGGATGATAATCGTGAATGGTATCGGCAGCAATTCTCAGTAATATTTTATGATTTTTATTTGTTTGAGCGCTTGTTAGGGATAGACCTCAGCCGCCAAGCAGAAATACAAAACTATCTTAAATTACTAGATATAGATAGCAAAGTAACCGTAAAAGAGGGAGTTTTATCAACAACAAATCTTTCTCAGGGACAGCGAAAAAGATTGGCATTACTCACTGCTTATTTAGAAGATCGTCCTATTTATGTATTTGACGAATGGGCGTCAGATCAAGATCCTGTATTTAAAAAAGTATTCTATAAAAAACTTTTACCTGAATTAAAAAGTAGAGGTAAAACAGTAATTGCTGTTACTCATGATGACCGTTATTTTGAAGAATGTGATTGCTTAATTAAATTAGATTATGGTCGAATAGTTTAAAACCACATTCAAGCAAACTTTTTTATTATTTACATTCTTATACTTGCTCGTATACCAATTTTCCCGAAATATCCCAACCCTGGAGAGTTCTAACGGTGACACCGGCGATTTTGGCGAATTCATGAGGACGATAATGCATCTTCGACAAACCTACACAGGTTTGTCGAAGATTGTGGATGATTCAAGGACTAATTGTCAACTCTCGCTTGATGTTTCTCTGTTTTTTATTGGGACTTTTGGCATAATACTTATTGCGTGACGGGTGTGCCATTCCAGGTAACCTTGGGGTCGCGATCACAAAGACTAATGTCAGCTTGCCAACGGGAGGGGAAATCTGGGTCGATGAAGCTGATTTCAAATCTGCCCCAGTGGTAAGTGGGTCTTCCATCAGCTCCCTCTCTATAGGTATCACAACACACTGATGAAGAATCCTGTACCCAATAGCCACTGTATGAACCTCGGTCAGTGTACACTCCTGCTAAACCGTCGATAAAGATCACTCCATCTTTATCGTAGTGCCAGATAGCGGTGTTGTTGCGGTCTTGATGATATACCACATTGTATTCTGCGGTTGTCCAAACCTCGTCCGCTAGAACTTGCTGGCATGTGAGTATGCAAGTCAACAAGGCTAAGGTTGAGATTACAATAAAATAATATTTTTTCATTGTTCGGTAACTTGGTTTAACTGAAAGTGTTGGCAGAGCAAGGGCACAACATTATCAAACCACCGCAGTTGCGCTAATACTTGTGGCATGATCTTATTGTCCAATACGTGTTTAATCTGTTTATTCTCGTCTACGGTAAGAATTGTAACTCACAGGACTTACCCAAAGACACTAGATATGGAGTATTGTGGAATCAGACTAACCTCATAATTAAAGAAGGTTGTTGAAGCTGATACTTAAGTTTATAAACACTAAACCCAGTCAAATAAGCTAGTTTGTTCAAAAAATTCCACACCAAAATGGCACAAGCAATAGGTGGTTTCTTTGAATTCGAGATTAGCTTGCTTGGGTCGTAAGTCCTGCAGTAAATGTCGATTATATCATACCAGCTTACTCATGTCAACCCCTCTAATTGATATATATTAGAGAGGGTGACATGTTGATATATATTATCAGGGGTGACATGAGCCCTGAAAAGCTTAGTATATAAGGCTTTGATGCCAGTTCTCTTAGCAAAGATAAACTGGTAACAGGATAAATACTCTCAACGACCCAGCTTCTGCCGCACACGAGCTACAAACATATCGACTTCTGGTAACTTCAACTGAGTTGCTAACAAACCAAACACGCCTAAGCCTACCAATCCAGCTAGACTCAATTGTAGCAACTGCACCCAAATAATACTGGTTTCTAATACTTGCTCACACCCCCAACTGACTCCCCAACTTGCGGCACCAGCTATTACACTACTCACTGCTAAACCTAGAATTGGCAACATCCACTCTTGCCAAGGTAAGCCATTTAGCCTGCGGTTTAATAGCCATAACAGCACTACCATGGAAAAGGCATTCACACCAATGGTGGCAAATACAATACCGGGTGTGCCAAAGGCATCAATTAGAAAATAATCTAGTACAGCATTGAGAATAATATTAATCACACTCAGACGAAAGGGTGTCTGTCCATCTCCTAAACCATAAAATACCCGCACTAGCACATCCCGTCCCAAGTAGACAAACATGCCCATCCCATAAGCCATGAGCACTGATGCGACTAACCGAGAGGCATTAGCATCAAAGGCTTGACGCTGATACACTACCTGCACGATGGGCATGGCTAAGGTCACCATCAATGCACTTAAAGGTAACATTGTCAAGGCAGTGAGCAGAATTCCCTGGCGAATCCGTTGCTTGAGTTCTGGCCAATTTTCAGGAGCAGCTAGTCGGGAAAATACCGGCAGTAGGGGGACTAGAATAACATTGGAGATAATGCCTAGAGGCGTATTCACTAAAAGATTGGCATAGTTTAAGCTAGCAGCAGCAGCATCGGCTTGGGGCAGAAAGGAGGCAAAGAATAAGTCGGTGTAGACATTAATATGCAGCATCCCAGAGGAAAAGGTGGCCGGAGCCATGACCTGCATCACGTCTTTGACTCCAGGGATACCCCAGTTAAATCGTAGGCGTATTTTACCTAGGCCACTGCGCCACTGAGCGATTTGCTGCACTACCCATTGAAGAGTTGCTCCAGCAAGGGTACCCCCAGCTAAGACAATCCCACCGATCATGGCAAATTCGGGATTACTAATTTCTTTGCCCAACTGTAGGGCTAATATTCCTAAGCCAACAATGACGGTGATGCTGGAAAATAAAGGACTGACGGCGGGTAGCCAGTATTGATCGCTAGCATTGAGGGTACCAAAGCCAATGCCAATTAATCCGGCTAGCACTGCCATGGGTGCCATAATCTGTAATTGCCGGATTGCGATCGCTCTAACTTGTAACCCTTCTGGGGTATCCTGAAAGCCTGGTGCTAGAACATCAATTAAGACCGGAGCAAATAGCACTAGAGCAATGGTTACCAGTAACAGGATGCACGCGACTAAGGTAGTTACTGTTTCCACCAGCCGTGGGGCTTCTGATTTATCTCGTTTAGCGAGAACACTAACTAAGGCGCTATGAAACGGTCCGTTAATGCCACCGAGGAGGATTAATAAAAACCCAGGGATCACGTAAGCATAGCTGTAGGCGTTGATAACCGGACCAACTCCAAAGGCTGCTGCCATGGCTTGTTGGCGGACTAAGCCAAATACTTTACTAATAATGGTGGCTACTGCGACAATCCCGGCAATGCCAGCTAGGGAACGAGTAGTTTTCTGGTTTTCAGACACAAATCCTTAATCGAATCAATAGTTAACGTGCTTATTTTAAGGGAACCCTTGTTGTTGACCCTTGACAGTTGACGGTTGGTAGGGTGTAGCAGCTAGCTTGGTTTTATCTAAGTGCCTTTCAGGGTGTTATCACCCTAGTAAAAAGGTTTGTTATTCCTTTAGATTAAACCATGACTACAGACTTTTTTTATGCTAATTTACTCCTTTTAGAAAACTTTATCGATATTACTGACTCTCGGAATTTTCAATCAGTTCCCAGGGATTGGTATGTGGTGATTAGCGATATTATTGGTTCGACTCAAGCTATCGAATCAGGACGCTACAAAGAGGTTAACCTATTAGGAGCCTGCTCCATTGTCGCTGTTTTAAATATAGCAGGTAATTTAGACATTCCTTTTGTGTTTGGGGGAGATGGAGCAACTCTGTTGATTCCTCCTTCTCTGTTTGCCCCTGCTCGGGAAGCCTTATTAGCCACTAGTAAGCTAGCCAAGGAAGAATTTGGGATGGAATTGCGGGTGGGTGCAGTACCTATGTCTGATGTCAGAGTAAATGATTATGATGTTAAATTAGCTAAGCTCAAGGTATCTAAAAATTATTATCAGGCTATATTTACTGGAGATGGTTTGAGTTATGCTACTGAATTGATTAAACATCCAAATACGAGTAACCTCTACCTTTACCAAAACCCTACTGATAATGCTAAAGCTGATTTGTCTAATTTAGAGTGTCGCTGGCAAGACATTCCAAGTAAATATGGTGAAACGATCAGCTTGATTGTGAAAGCAACGTCTAATCAAGGAGATTTAGCTAATTTAACTTATCGAAAAATTATTGAAAAAATTGACACTATATATGGAAGTGAAGAGCTTTTAAATCCCGTTGATGAAAAGTATTTAAATCTAGGGTTTAGTTATCAAAACTTAAGTGCTGAAACTCGGCTGTGCGCCCAGTCGAGTAAGCTAAGCCATAGGATGCTCTATTTTTCGAAAATCTGGATTGAAAATCTTTTGGGCTGGTTGTTGATGACGTTGAAGGTGAAATTTCCAGATGGAGACTGGGGAGCCTATAAACGAAATGCGATCGCAGCAACGGATTACAGAAAGTTTGATGATCTGTTACGCATGGTGATTGCTGGCAATGAAGCACAACGAAAACAATTAACAGACTATTTGGAAAAGAATTATAAACAAGGTAAGTTAGTGTATGGTCTGCATATTTCAGACCGAGCACTGATGACCTGTCTGGTATTTGAGCGCCATGGACGCCAAGTACATTTTGTGGATGGTGCAGACGGAGGCTACGCCGTAGCTGCGAAAGATATGAAGGATAGACTTAAGGAGAATGCTACTGATAGCAAATCCGCTTTTAGAACACCCGTTAATCCAGACGACTAGCCATCAATACAAGTTAGGATAAATCAGATAAATCAGACTAGCATAAGGCAATAGCTATTGCGCTGCGCTAGTTACCTACTCCCTACTCCCTACTCCCTACTCCCTGTTCCCTGTTCCCTGTTCCCTGTTCCCTGTTCCCTTTGCTATAGCGAATAATTACACTGGCTTAATAGTAATGTCTTCATAGTCGGGATGTCTAATAATAAAGCATTTTGCGCCAATAGTGATTTGGGCAATCTGGGATGAAAGCTTACACAATCCATCCCTGACTTCTCGATTTGGACAGTGAATGATTAAGCTGTCAGTAGCAGTAACCCACTCTAGCTTACAGAGTTGAGTTAGAGGAATTTCTGTCTTAATTTGGCTTAGTCCTTGACTCAGTTGTTTAAATTTCTGTAGCCATTGGGACTCTTGCAAATTTTTCTCTAGCTTGCTTTTCAATGGGTCTTCTTCTTGATTAGTCATGATATCATAATAGGATTTGTTATTGTGTCAGCAGTCAGCAGTCAGCAGTCAGCAGTCAGCAGTCAGCTTATTTTATTCAAAAGCACTTCAGGTAATGTGGCACAGGCTTCCAGCCTGTGACCTAACCCATAAGCTGTTCGCTAATAGCTGATAGCTTACATTATTGTAATATCCTCCATTATCCTGGAATAATTCAGCAACTTTACCCCTGAAACCCTCAACGCTCAGCGGTAATTTGCTTATAAGCTGTTTCAAGATTATCTTTGTATAATCCTTGGAATTTATAATTCTTATAAGCAGCAGGTATTTGGGAATAATTGGCAATAACTTGTTCTTCAGTCAGAGACTTTTCTTTCCAAGTTAACGCCAATTGTTCCAGTTGATCTAAGTAAGTTTTTAAGGTGTCTAAGCCACTGCTATCGGTAATCGGACCATGGCCAGGTAAGAGACGCGCATCGGGATAGTTTGCCCTGAGCTCAGATAAAGTACTCTGCCATTTGCGAATATTACCATCCCCAGTGTATGGAAATCGCTGATTGAACAATATATCACCGGTAAACATAATTTTGGCATCGGGAACATAGGCGACAATATCTGTTCCCCCAGAATGCCCTTCTACTTCTTCAATTTCTACGGTGCGATCGCCTAACCAAATCTTACTCTCACTATTAACTATTACGTTGGGTGGAGTGGGATTGGGGTCGTATTGTTTGTTACGATCTTCCATGAATTCTCGAATTGGTCCCCGCCCAATGATGGGGATACCTTTAGCTTCGGCAGCAGCATTACCACCAGTGTGGTCAAAGTGATAATGACTGTTGAGAACGTACTTGATGGGTTTATCGGTTAAGTCTTCAACAGTTGAGAAGAGTAAGTTAGCTAGTGCTTCATTCTGAAATGGATCAATTACCAATACTCCATCGCTACCAATCACAATCCCAGCATTACAAATTGCTGCGTTAGGGTCTTGGGGGGGAAAGTCTGTACTAGCGATTAGTCCGTAAATTCCAGATCCTAATTTTTCTAGGGTTAATCCTGCTGTTTCTAGGGTGAGGTTACTGGATGTTGGTGATTGACTTTGGGAGTGAGATTGGCAGCTAATCACTCCAAAGATTGTGAGTAGGGTGGCTAGACCTAAGATTAAGCACCGACGCAATGTATTCATTAGTTATTGGTCATTGGTCATTGGTCTTTAGTTATTCTATAGCAGTTCTTAATTCTGTGAAGGACACCATGGGTCGGGAATCGGGAATCGGGAATCGGGAATCGGGAATCGGGAATCGGGAATCGGGAATCGGGGAGAATTATCCCGGAAATCATTGTGTATTTTGATATATAGGTGGTACTGATCAGCAGCGACCGGAAAATGCGATGCGCGAGCATTGAGCCGCTACGCGATCGCTTAATGGAAGGATTGATAGTTAGCTTCCTTAACTCCTAATTTGTTAACGCACTACTGCTCCTGATCCAACCAAACCGCTAAATCCGTTGCTGTCTCAAAATTCAACAACGCTTCACTCAATTCCTCCAATCGAGTAATGGATAATCCCTCAATCCGCTGTTGGAGCACAGGGTCAAGTAAACCTAACCTCAGGGTTAGCTGACGCATCACAATTAATACCGCTTCCTCCTGCTTGCCGCGCTGGCGTCCCTTTTGGATAATATCTTGATAGGTGGGGCGACCGATGAAGGCGCTCAGAGAAGTGAAAGGAGTAAAGACCTTTCCACGGCTAGGATTCAAGCCAAGTTCCCACCCGAAGGAGCATTTTGAGATGGATACATCAGGCCGAAAAGCTAGAGTATTCCCGAATCGAGATGTTTCAGAGCTAGAGGGTAAAACGTAATTAGAACCTTACATACCGCAACCAGGGACTAAGC
>NZ_JAAHIG010000334.1:0-4826 GCF_010692305.1 Moorena sp. SIO4G3
TTTGTGAAGCCTATACGAGTAAAACCGTTAGTTGGACTGGGGAGCTGGTTAACATCGGCGGCAGCAAAATAATTAAATCAAAAGTTGATGGCCGATCTATGGATCGAGACATTAACGGCGCTCGTGGTATATTCCTGCGTTCGCGCAGCGTGGCCTACGGCCATGCCCTGGGAGATACCCCCTGGCTGAGAAATCAGCTTGCATTAGTGAGCCTTGATTTGCATTTGGTAGATTTTGGTAGCTAAAAAGTATCGGAGAGTATTAATCTAGATTATCAATATAGTCTTTCCGATTTTCCATTCCCAGTTACTGAATCATACCACAGGTTAACCTGTAGAATAAATCAACGGTCATCACCCCTCTCCCCCATAGACGGGGCTTCCCAACATCCTAGGATTTTTTGTGATTGATCCTCTATTTTGGCTCGGGCTGTCTTTTCTGCTGGTAGCAGTTAGTTTAACCGCTGTTTTAGTAACGTTATTACCTGCTGTACAAGAGTTAGCGCGGGCAGCTCGTAGTGTGGAAAAATTAGCTGATACCCTAAATCGGGAATTACCACCGACCCTAGAAGCCATTCGGCTGACAGGCTTGGAAATCAGCGACTTGACAGATGATCTTAATCAAGGAGTCAAAAGTGCTGGTCACGTGGTTCAACAGGTTGACCACAGTATTAGCAATGCTAAAAACCAAGCCCAAAAAGTCAAAGAGAATACTCGTAATGTGGTTAAGGGTTTCAAAACTGCCTGGAAAACTTGGAGGGGTACCTCACCAAAATCCAGGTCAATCGATTCCCTAGCATCATCAGATGCGACCCGTGATGGCGAGCAATCCCTTGACCGTAGGTCACGCTACGCGAACGCCATCACGGAAAGCGCACCTATTCACAGAAAAGCTCTAGAAATTCCTGAGACTGATCAACGCTCATCAGATGTTAATCAGCCAAGGCTCAGAGATAGTAACTATAACCATGAGGTCAATCACGGGACTCGTGAAACCTCTGATTGCGACATCGATGATAATTCTATCGATGATAATTCTTTTTAACGAAGGCAATACCAAGATTCCAACCTGAAGACTATACAGAATAAATAAACAATAAATGTAATGCCACCCTTTAGTTTATAAATTAAAGGGTGGCGTTATACCGTTTTTGTTAATATTTTGTTAATGGATGAAAAATATAGTTAGTTAGTAATTGAGAACTGGTAAACACCAGCAGATAAAAGTATAGCAATCCTATTAAATTAAAACATACAGAAAAATCAGTCCAACTCTCGGTAGATTTGGTGCATCTCATATAGCATGTTTGACATTTATAAAAGCTGCAAAGCTAATGCACGTCAACTTTTGCCTCTTGCCTCTTGCCAATGCCATTGCGAGTAGCGCTATTTTTGTAAAAAATAAGGAGAGTGTGGGGACAGCGGGAAGTGTCGGAAGTGTGCGAATTTTTGCCTAATTGCATGGATAGAGATGCACCCGGTAGATTCTTACCCATATTACCTAACTGCGGTCATCTTGCCAATCTTACAACTGGTCAGATTAGGAAAGAAATTCCATTCTACTGCTGACATCACTTACAGATGCATCTTTGAATACTGCCATCAAATCACCCTCAAAATACAAAGCTGTGCTACCGGGTAAGCCATTATCAGCCTCAAGCACATCATATTGATCCGCTACACCATAGAGCTGAATCATGTCTTGAGAATCGAAGTCATCAATCTTTGCATAATCATTGTGACCCCCACCCTGGTAGAAAGCGCCATGATCATCTCCTAGGATAAAAGTATCTGATCCACCTCCACCAACAAGAACATCAATTTCACCATTACCTCGGGAATCATTTCCAACTCCATTGAGGGTGTCATTACCGGAACCTCCAATCAAAGTGTCCTTGCCAGAGCCACCCTCAAGCAGGTCATGGTCTCCCCCACCATCAAGGCTGTCATCTCCCAAACCTCCGATCAAATAGTTGTTGCCAGAGCTACCTTTTAGGGTATCATTGCCATCCCCACCATCAAGATGGTCATCACCCGAAGCTGCGATCAAAGAGTCGTTACCAGCGCCACCCTCAAGGCTGTCATTTCCCTGGTCTCCTCTGAGGTAGTCATCGCCATCGCCACCTTTAAGGAAGTCATCTCCCGCATTTCCTCTGAGGTAGTCATCGTCATCACCACCTTCGATGGTGTCATAACCCGAACCTCCGCTCAGAGTGTCCTCACCTGAACTACCTTTTAGGTTATCGTTACCTACATCTCCCATGATCCAATCATTGCCAGAACCACCCTCAAGGAAGTCATTTCCCTGACCACCTTTAAGAGTGTCATCATGATCCCCACCATCGAGACTGTCATTGCCCCAAGTTCCCCTGAGGTAGTCGTTACCGGCACCTCCAACAACACTGTCATCCCCAGAACCTCCTGAAAGAGTATCATCACCCGAGCCACCAATTAGTGTGTCATTATTGCGATTACCCCAAATCTTATCATTACCGGAACCTCCAACAACACTGTCATCCCCATCACCTCCTGAAAGAGTGTCATCACCCCAGCCACCAATTAGTGTGTCATTCTCGCGATTACCCCAAATCTTATCATTACCGAAACCTCCAACAACACTGTCATCCCCATCACCTCCTGAAAGAGTGTCATCACCCGAGCCACCAATTAGTGTGTCATTGCTTTCACCGCCCTGCTCGGTGATGCTGATATCTGTCGGAGCAATATTCTGGTTTTGAACGTTAATACTGAACGTTTTATCGTAGCTTTCACCCCCGGAGTCGGTGGTGCGGATTTTGATTTGATGAGTATTGTTGATATCAAAGTCTAAAAGACTACCATTTTTGACCTGGAGTTGATTGCCATCAATTTTAAAGCGACCTTGAGCATCATTTAATAACTGATAGCTATGGCTATCTCCCCAATCAACATCCTGAGTAGTTAGGGTAGCAATAGTGGTGCCATTTTTACTGAATTCCTTGACACTGTTGCTAGAGAGGTTAATATCAGTCGGAGCATTATTTTGGTTTTCGACTTCGATACTGAACGTTTTATCGTAGCTTTCACCCCCGGAGTCGGTGGTGCGGATTTTGATTTGATGAGTATTGTTGACATCAAAGTCTAAAAGACTACCATTTTTGACTTTTAGTTGATTGCCATCAATTTTAAAGCGACCTTTAGCATCATCTAATAACTTATAGGTATGGTGATCTCCGGCATCAACATCCTTAGTACTCAGGGTAGCAATGGTAGTGCCATTGTTACTGAATTCCTTGACACTGTTGCCAGAAATGGTAATATCCGTTGGAGCATTATTCTGATTAAGGACGTCAATGGTGAACGTTTTATCGTAGCTTTTACCCCCGGAATCCGTGGTGCGGATTTTGATATCATGACTAGAGTTGTCATCAAAGTCTAAGAGGTTGCCATTTTTGACCTTTAGTTGATTGCCATCAATTTTAAAGCGACCTTTAGCATCATGTAATAACTTATATTTATGGTTATCTCCCGAATCAACATCCTTAGTAGTTAGGGTAGCAATGGTAGTGCCATTATTACTGAATTCCTTGACACTGTTGCTAGAGAGGTTAATATCAGTCGGAGCATTATTCTGGTTTTGGACTTCGATACTGAAAGTTTTATCGTAGCTTTTACCCCCGGAATCCGTGGTGCGGATTTTGATATCATGACTAGAGTTGTTATCAAAGTCTAAAAGACTACCATTTTTGACCTTTAGTTGATTGCCAACAATTTCAAAGCGACCTTTAGCATCATCTAATAACTCATAAGTATGGTTATCTTCCCGATCCACATCATTAGTACTGAGGGTACCAATAGTGGTACCCTTTTCACTTAATTCATTGACACTGTTCCGATCAAGGCTGATATCCGTGGGAGCATTATTCTGGTTTTGGACTTGAATACTGAAAGTTTTATCATAGCTTTCACCCCCGGAGTCGGTAGTGCGGATTTTGATATTATGACTAGAGTTGTTATCAAAGTCTATAAGGCTGCCATCTTTGACTTTTAGTTGATTGCCATCAATTTTAAAGCGACCTTGAGCATCATCTAATAACTCATAGGTATGGGTATCTCCGGCATCAACATCATTAGTACTCAGCCTAGCAATGGTAGTGCCATTGTTACTGAATTCCTTGACACTGTTCCGATCAAGGGTAATATCCGTCGGAGCAAGATTCTGGTTTTGGACTTGAATACTGAAAGTTTTATCATAGCTTTCACCCCCGGAGTCGGTAGTGCGGATTTTGATATTATGACTAGAGTTGTTATCAAAGTCTATAAGGCTGCCATCTTTGACTTTTAGTTGATTGCCATCAATTTTAAAGCGACCTTGAGCATCATCTAATAACTCATAGGTATGGGTATCTCCGGAATCAACATCATTAGTACTCAGCCTAGCAATGGTAGTGCCATTGTTACTGAATTCCTTGACACTGTTCCCATCAAGGGTAATATCCGTCGGAGCAATATTCTGGTTAAGGACGTCAATGGTGAACGTTTTATCGTAGCTTTTACCCCCGGAATCCGTGGTGCGGATTTTGATATCATGACTAGAGTTTTCATCAAAGTCTAAGAGGTGGCCATTCTTGACTTTTAGTTGATTGCCATCAATTTTAAAGCGACCTTTAGCATCATGTAATAACTTATATTTATGGGTATCTCCGGAATCAACATCATTAGTACTCAGCCTAGCAATGGTAGTGCCATTGTTACTGAATTCCTTGACACTGTTCCCATCAAGGGTAATATCCGTCGGAGCAATATTCTGGTTAAGGACGTCAATGGTGAACGTTTTATCGTAGCTTT
>NZ_JAAHIG010000334.1:4926-9629 GCF_010692305.1 Moorena sp. SIO4G3
GTACTCAGCCTAGCAATGGTAGTGCCATTGTTACTGAATTCCTTGACACTGTTCCCATCAAGGGTAATATCCGTCGGAGCAATATTCTGGTTAAGGACGTCAATGGTGAACGTTTTATCGTAGCTTTCACCCCCGGAGTCGGTGGTGCGGATTTTGATATCATGACTAGAGTTGTCATCAAAGTCTAAGAGGTTGCCATTCTTGACTTTTAGTTGATTGCCATCAATTTTAAAGCGACCTTTAGCATCATGTAATAATTTATAAGTATGGCTATCTCCGGCATCAACATCATTAGTATTCAGGGTAGCAATAGTGGTACCATTGTTACTGAATTCTTTGACACTGTTGCTAGAAAGGCTGATATCCGTCGGAGCAGTGTTGGTAGGTTTAGGCTCCTTTTGAATATCCTGAACGTCGCTAATATTTATTGTGTCCCCAACAATAATCTTTTCCCATACAGGTGGTGGACTCTCCTGCTCGAAGGTAATGTTAAGGCGATCGCTTTGAGAGACTTTATAGTAGTCTTTGACGGTAATCGAACTATAGTAGTCTTTGACGGTAATCGAACTATCCGAGGGTAGACCAAGAATCAGGTCATCACCGCTTTTGTTGTGCTTCACACTATCGAAAGCATAATTGGAAAGATCTAAAGTATCTAGATAGTTCCAACCTTCAATAATATCATCACCTGTGTAAATTCCAAATTCATAACCGCTAAAGATATTGGCCGCACTATTGGCAATGATGTAATCGTCACTGCTGGAGTTGATCAGATTGTGAATAACTGTATCGAATGCGATCGCAGTTCCAAATTTAGACGTAACGTATTTTCTTCCGCTGTCATCGCTCCTAGCTTTATAAGAGATACCATTGTAAGCCTTTTGGGTGGTTATAATACCCCCCTGATTCATATCAAAGTGGTAACCTGTATCCAAAAAAGTCAGGTTTGAAAAGTCTAAGGTATTTACACCACCGCTATCCCAGAGGGTTTGCTTAATTTCTTTGGTTGCACCATAATCCTCATGAACATCTGTGTAGCCATAAACGCTCTCAAAGGAGTAAGTAGTATCCCCGTGGTTATACTCCCTAGCTCCATAGATAGACTGTAATGCTTTAATGTCGTAAGTCATTGGGGTAATCGCTGGTTTCCCAGCAAAGTTATACGACATTACTGTGTTGGTAGTATTGTCCTCGTTAAAGGGCAAAAATGGACCGTGATCATGGTCCTCGTATTTATTAGGATGTTTGAACCCCAGAGCATGTAATGTCTCGTGAATCAGGGTCATGTAGCCATGATTCCCTGGGTCGTCAGCAAATCCGTTATTACCTGTGGTGTCGTAGGCTTCGTTTATATGCACATCCCCGGCCACATCCCACGAATTGCTGAAATTGGAGTTAAATCCCCAAGGCAAATAGGCATAGGCGTAGCCCGGACCATCAGATACCATGTAGCGCAATAGACCATAGTCTGTTTTTGTATCTGCTACCTCACGGAAATCAACATCAAGGTATGTTTCCAGAGTTTCGAAGATGCTTCTGATATTGTCTTTGGTTTCTTCTGAGATCTCTGAAACCCCCGTTTCAGATCCGTAATAAGAACCGCTTTTATAGAAGCTGTAGGTGATAGTATTAGTGTTCC
Organism: Moorena sp. SIO4G3; assembly: GCF_010692305.1. Classification (NCBI taxonomy): domain Bacteria; kingdom Bacillati; phylum Cyanobacteriota; class Cyanophyceae; order Coleofasciculales; family Coleofasciculaceae; genus Moorena; species Moorena sp. SIO4G3. Next base: position 6,566 of record NZ_JAAHIG010000334.1, read on the forward strand.
ACTGGTAATCATCCAGAAGTGAATCAGTTGAGAAAAATGTGTCAGACATTGCTTTTAGTTAATTCTTACTGCTTGACAAAGCCTAGTTACGGGAATGATTTGGCCGTCAGGGAAGTTCCTGATTCTTGTTGGTTCATGTTTAATGGCTGATCGCCAGTTGCCATGAATCGTAGCTATAACCCCATGCGATAACTAGTCAAAGGCACTGAATTTCCTAGGGGATTTAGGTGACAAACCATAAATTTTCCCTAGTTAAAATCCCTAATCTTAAATTAATCATGAAATATATCCGTTTACGTTCAAGGTTGATATGTGTATATTTTTGTTTTTTTTGTGTTTATTTTTTACGGTCTATATGCTAAAAAAAACAAAACGTAAATCCGGAGAAAAATCAGTAATATAAATAAATTTTAGATAAATAAATTAAGTGATTTTTTTTAAGTATTAACGATGAAGGTTTATTTAAGAGTTTGATTAGCAATTCAACCACATTAACATCAGATAGCGTTTTTATTTGAGTTGTGAACAGACTACCTTAGGGAAGATACAAAATACAAAAGGCAAAACGCAATAGGGGAAACAGCTCCAGAGTTTTATTGTCCAACCAAAAAAGACTTAATAGGTTTACATTTCATTTATAAACCCTATAAATCAAGCCTAGTAATAGGGATAAAATTTCAAAATTTTCCAGTTTACGTCGAACTCCAATCCTAGTTAGGTGAAGTTAGTATAAAGTTCTAACAAATAGATAGAGGCTAAAATCAGTAATTTCTCTAGGTCACTGTTTATTGGTAAGCATATGCGCTACGCGCACGCTGGGCGAACAGCATATGCGCTAGGCGCACGCTGCGCGAACAGCATTCAGCTTAAGCTTTTTTTTGTAGGTGATGTCGCCATGATGCCCTTTTGTGGGGTTGGTTCTGTTGCCAGCATTATGAATGGCTGATAGTTGGCAACCATAGGATGGGCTTAGTTGCTTAGGGTGCTTAGGGTGGCTTTTGGGCGGGCTTGCCCTAATTTTCAACACCGAGCGCCAGTGTTGCGACAGTCCGCCCCGTAACGCACCACCTAGTAGGCTGAAGGCTTGCGTTGATCAAGCCTGCCTTTCAAACATAGAGTCTTTCATCTGTGTATTCTGAGTTATCAAGCTTCCCCTGCCTAAGTTGTTGCTCAAGTCATTGAGTGGGGTTATCTTGGAACGGAATTATACTCACAGTATGACTGTCATTATTTGCTAAGGCTCATAATTGAAAGATGTTCAGACCCAAATTCTGGATTACGATAGGTTTTATCGAGCAGATAGGACAATTTTTGGCTAAATTTAGAACTAAAGCTGCTCCTAGCACGGTATTTACCCCTGTATTTCTAGGTTTATCGTTAGTTTTAGTCGCCTGTGCCCCCAAAGGTGGAGAAACTAAAAGCAATACGGTTACTATCCTGGGAGTAATGACAGGGGAAGGGGAGCAAATAATCGAACAGATACTAGAACCCTTCACTAAAGAAACGGGTATCAAGGTGGTGTATGAAGCCAGTAGTGATTTCGCCACCCTCCTACCTGTGTTGGTGGAATCTGGCAATGCTCCCGATATTGCCATGTTCCCTCAACCGGGTTTGATGGCTGACTTTGCTAGGGAAGGTCAACTGGTACCTCTAGATACCTTCATGGACAAATCTCAGTTATCTGCTGCTTATTCTCAAAACTGGCTAGATTTGGCAACTGTCGATAGTAAAGTATACGGGGTGTGGATTAGGGCAGCGGTCAAAAGCTTAGTTTGGTACAATCGAGCTGCGTTTAAGGCAGCTGGTTACAAAATCCCTACCACCTGGAATGAAATGATGGCACTGTCCGATCAGATTGTGGCAGATGGCGGTGTCCCTTGGTGCATCGGAATAGAAAGCGGTGCGGCTACAGGATGGGTTGGTACCGACTGGATTGAGGATATTATGTTGCGCACGGTTGGTGGGGAAGTGTATGACCAGTGGGTTGATCACAACATTCCCTTTAATCACCCAGCGGTTAAGAATGCTTTTGAGCAGTTTGGCAACATTGCCCTTAATCGTAAGTATGTGTTTGGTGGTACTGTTGGTATTATTAGCACTCCCTTTGGTGACGCAACTGCACCGTTATTTGATAACCCCCCAGGTTGCTATCTGCATCGCCAAGCTACCTTTATTACTAGCTTCTTACCTAAAGATGTAGCGCTAGATAAGAATGTGAGTATCTTTCCGTTACCGGGTATTAAACAGGAATTGGGAGTGCCAGTGTTAGTGTCTGGTATTGTGACTGCTATGTTTAAGGATACTCCAGAAACACGGAAGTTGATGGAGTATTTATCAACTGCCCAAGCCCATACTATCTGGGCAAGTCAGGGAGATTATGTCTCACCCCATAAACAGGTTAGTTTGGATGCTTACCCCAATGACATTGTTAAACGTCAAGCGGAAATCTTAGCCAATGCCGATATGGTGCGCTTCGATGGTTCGGATATGATGCCAGGAGCGGTGGGTACCGGGACATTTTGGAGTGGCATTGTTGATTATATTGGTGGGACAGATGTGGATACAGTTCTGAAAACTATTGAGGAGAGTTGGCCAGATTAACTATTCAGATTAACTATTAGGAATTAGGGATTAGTGATTGTCAAAAAACTATTTAAAATGGCCTATTAATGTTACTTTATGAGAATTGCCTGGGAAATCTTTAACGGGAGCATGTCACTTATGCAGCAACATTAGTACTAAGGTAATAGGTAATAGGTAATGGGTAATAGGTCTGACGGGGTGACAACAAGGCATTAAACTAGACAGGGTATGGGGTGTAGGGTGTGGGGGGTGGGGAAAATAGAAGCGATGCAGCTTCGGAACTGGGGGTTTCCCCTGGAGACCAAACCTGATTACGTTGAGCCTTTATGGTTGGTAGGCTATGCATAAAAGGGTTAAAACTTATTGATTAGCGTGATTTGCGCGGTCTTGGGAAGGCAGCGCCGCCAAAGGGGGTTCCCCCCATGAGCGACTGCCGTGGTTTCCCCCACTCGCGCTTTGCATGGCTGACAAGGCGAGCCTG
>NZ_JAAHIG010000335.1:0-9617 GCF_010692305.1 Moorena sp. SIO4G3
TCCTTGATCATTAATTAGAGTCTGCATAGCCATAGATAGGTCTGGTATCTGTCCAGGCTTAACTAGCAAACCATTGTCACCATGTATTACCAACTCTGGTATCCCCCCTACTGGTGTGGTGATCACAGGTAAGCCCCAACCCATGGCTTCAAGCAATGCCATGGGCAGACCTTCGTTATAAGACGGCAAGATAAATATGTTCGCTTTTGCTAAAAGAGCATCCCGTTGCCCTGAGTCTATCCCGCCAAGGACTTTGATATGGTCTCCTAAATCTAGGCTTTCAACTAATTGACAGGCTTGCTCTACTTCTCCATCCCCTGCTAATAGTAATTCTGAGCAAGTTTTTTGTTCAGGAGAGAGAGATGCAAACGCCCGAATCAGATCAAATACTCCTTTCCGTTGACCGATTTCTCCCACAAAAACTAACATTATCTGTTTGCAGCTTGTGCGCTCTGGAATTTTTGAGGGCAACTCTACTGGGTTAGGAAGAATTACAACCTGTTCTGCTTTTAGTCGGAAACTGGACTGGTAAAAGTTTTTCCAGCTTTGTGATAGAACAATAAAGTAGGCAGATTGTCGAAACACCAAGCTAATTATTCCTTTCGCCCATTCAGGTAGCCCAGTGTAAAACAACTTATACTCGCTACCATGGGCGTGCAAAACCACAGGGACATGAAATGCTAGTGCAAGGAGCATCAAAATCATTTTCCGGAGGGTGCTACCCCTTTGAGAAAAATGCACGTGAATCAGATCAGTCTTTTTTGTGGATAACCTCCACAGCAACTTCCCCAGAGCTTTCCCAAAAACTAAGAGCTTACGAGTAATTGATCCGTTTTTGCCATCAGTACAGGTAGTAGGAATGTGCTCAATTTGAAGGTGAGATGGTGCATTACGAAGAATAACCTTCTGCACTGATGGGATACCAGCCTTGATCTGAAGGTTGTCACCTAACATTACTACCTGACATCCCACCACAGGAAAATTATTTTGTGTTTTAAGGTCTAAATTTTTTTCTTTACTTGTATCTTTACTTGTGTCTTTACTTGTGTCTTTACTTGTGTGTGAAGACGGATAGTGAACCATAATTTTCCAGGGTGCATCTCAGTTTTGAAAATTTTCCGTAGGGTGCGTTAGGGGGGCCTTCATTTTTCGCCTCGTAGTCAGGGTTTGGACAGGCCGCCCCGTAACGCACCACCGTGTCAAACAGCAAAAATGAGATGCACCCATTTTCCATAATTTTAAGACATTCAGACCTGGTGGTGCGTTACGGGGCGGACTATCCCAACGCTGGCTACGAGGCGAACAATCAGGGCAAGCCCGCCCCTAACGCACCCTACGCAACTGTTCCCTAAAAGTAATCAAATCCACTTTGTCCACCTAAGTGCCCAAACTTTTTCAACACCATAAAATGGGGCTAATAGTAGTGTGAGGGCAACCCATACTGGTCCGACTATGTATAACCAAAGACGGCTACGATGATGTTTGATAAAACGCTCCAAGGGATAACGTAGTCGTCTATGCCAATAGGTTAGAGGGATTAATTCTTTGGTGTAAGTTTTGTAGATTTGCTCTAATTCATAGGTGGCTTTTACACCAGCTATGCTGGTTTTATTGTCACCACTTACTGGAGCAATGCTTAGCACCTCTTCGATAACGCGCCAGCGCACACCACGGGAGTAGAAATAATTAAATAGCTCAATATCCATGGTGTACTCATAGCTTTCATCTAATGGTTGAGGTCGCTCAAGCAGCTTGCGCCGATAAAAGCAGCTAGGTTGGTGAATGGGAGAAGCAACAGAAATTAAGTCAATTTGTTTAAGTGTAGGAGCTTTAATGTAGATCTGTTTTTTAGCATCCAATATCATCGGTCGTGACCCTAATCCTAAGGGCAAGACTCGCCCAAATAGAGTCATCCAAAAATTAGCTCCTTTGAGTGGTTGACCTAAATTGTCAGTCCTATATTCAATTTGGCTGCGACCAACTAAGACGTCAATATCAGGCGACTCGGCAAAGTATTTTCCCACTGTGTGTAAGGCATCTGGTGCTAGGAGGTCGTCACTACACAGCCAATTAACGATATCACCATTACACTTCGCAAAACCTTTATTAATCGCATTGGATTGACCACTGTCTTTTTCACTAATCCACCAGGTAATGTATGGTTCAAACTGCTTAATTACTTCGACACTGTTGTCAGTGGATCCGCCATCAATTACAATGATTTCTAGCTTGGGATAGTTCTGTTCAATTAAGCTTTGTAAGGTGGCACAGATAGTTGATCCGCTATTATAATTAGGAACAACTATCGAAATGCTCGGAAGTTCGGCTAAGGGAGGGTCTTCTTGTTCATCAATGGTACTTTCCTCTGAGTTTTTCATGGCTTACTATCCCGTTTACTTTACTGAAATAATTTACAGGGTTTTTCATAGCAATCAGGTACACAGGATTTTTTCCCTCTTACCTCTTTCCTGTTCTGACTTCTGTGCTCCCTACTCCCTACTCCCTGTTCCCTAACACCTAGTAAGTGGGGATTCTTGACAATTCGACTCTGGTAAACAGCTGCCGAAAGAGCGGTTGATACGTACAGAGTCCACACGATGTCTTCGGCAAGAATTGATGGGTCTAGGCTCAGGTTAACAATACTGAAAAATACTAGGTAGAGAAACATCCAGAAAAATTCTAGTTTTTTGGTGACGCTTAGGACTTGAATTGTCTTAAATAAGGCTATACATAAACTAAGCACAAAAAGGAAAATACCTAAAAATCCAAGTTGCAGAGCTAACTCAAGATAACCACTATGAGCATTACCATATCCTCCATGGGCAAGCCATGTAGAGTTGATGACAGAGTAGCCAGCTTCGGAAGACCAGAATCCTTCAAAACCGTAACCTAGCCAAGGTCGTTCTAAAATTTTATCAAATACTAAAGTCCAAATCGGTAAACGCCCATTCAATTGTAGATCTTTGCCTAGAATATCAACTAGTATGAATTCCAGGTTCCATAAAATTACTATCGATGCCACAAAAGCCAGGAGGGCTGAGACCATGTAAAGAACAGTTTGTAACTTATAGTGCTGTTTGACAAACTTGTAAAGGGGCAGCAGGGTAATCATAACTAAAAAGATTAGCAATGCTGATTTTCCCTGAGAAAGTAGTAGCATCAAAACAGATAAGCTAAATCCCACCCACCCTACCCAGCGATATTTCCGATGGTTGAGGATGCTCAATAACGAAATTATGGCATTTAGGGTCATCAGACGAGCTAAATGATTTTTATGCCTAAAGATACCCTGAGCGGGAGCGTCCCCTAAGCCATGAGCTAAAGTGACCAATAAGCTTAAAATCGCCACTATACCTAGCACCCATGCCACCAGACGCATTTGCTCCTTAGGGTTATAGCGAACTGCTAAGTATGCTCCGAGGGCAGTTGCACGTAAGACGGCTCTAAGTAATTCTGGAATACCGGGAACCGCAGACCATCCAACCGACCACACAGCAGTCCCTACTAAGCATAGTAACGGTATATCCCTTGTAAAAACATAGGCAAATCTTTTCCATCGCCAAAGAATTAAAAAAAACAAGATTAGATAGCTACCAACTTTTAAAAGCTTAAGTATAGGACCTGGAAAATCAAGAAACATGCCGGAAAATAAGCATATTCCAATCAAAAATGGTTCTAATTTTATTAAAAAAAAAGTTATTAACTGATTAGTAGATAACCTTTTTAAATTTATCATGAATTATCTCTTATTGAGAGTTATATAACCCTAGTTATATCAGTGATACTATATTTTCTAGTAATGATAGTTATACTCCGGATAAAATTTCAGTAAAAAGGGATAAGTAGCGTCTTGCTTGAATTTCTAAGGTAAATTCTTTTTCTACTTTTTCGCGGGCGCGGTAGGATAGTTTCTGATGTCGTTCTGTGTTCTCTAGCACCCAAGCAATTCCTTGAGCTAGAGCTTCAATTTGGTAAGGTTGGGCTAAATAGCCGTTTTTCTGGTGTTCAATCAGATCGGGCATCCCGCCAATGTTGAAGGCGACGCAAGGAGTTCCACATGCGATCGCTTCCATGACTGTGTTGGGCAAGTTATCTTGAAGGGAAGGGCAAACAAATACATCTGCTGCTCCATAAACTAGCGCTAGGGAGAGATCATCGCTGAATGTCCCTAAGTAGTGAGCGTTAAAACCAAACTCAGGTGGATTGTCTGGCCGAGAGTCACCAAAAATAACTAACTCTAGTTGATCTCGCCATCCGGATTGGCTCAGCTCTTGGAGCGCTGGTTGTAACAATTGAAACCCTTTGCGTTTTTGACTAGTGGCATTTACTCCTCCAAATAAAATAAGTTGCTTATCCTGGGGTAAGTTAAGTAATTCTCGCGCTACCTGCTGATGGATGGGTCTGTACTTTTGAGTATCAATGCCATTGGGAATTAGCTCAATTCGCAGATCCTGGAAAAGGGAACTGGAACTGGCACATTTGGCTAACCATGAGCTGAGGGTGACAACTGTCAGGTCAAGATTTCGCCAAGCTTTGGCTTTGCGCTGCCATACCCAACGGGATAAATCCCAGTCTTTGCTGCTGTTAAGTTGAGGACAATTACCACAGGAGACTGTATAGCGATCGCAATCGTGATTGTAGTGACATCCTCCTGTGAATGGCCACATATCATGAAGAGTCCAAACAATTGGTCGCTTTAGTTTCCCAATGGTTTCAATTTGGACATAGCCAGCACAAATCCAATGGAGATTAATAATATCAGGCTTAAGTCGGGCAACGTTGGGAACAACTGCATCGGGAAACCACTGGCTAGAAAAAGTCTTATCTTCCCGTTGGGGGTAAAGCTTTTGAGGTAAAGCGCCAAAGGTCCATCTGCTCCTGGCTAGGCCCTGTGTCAACTTTTTTGTTGGTCCAATGACAGTTTGATCATGACTAAATTTTTCCTGCACTAAAATTTGGGAATCTAAATTAATGCTGTGGAAACCCTGATGTAATCGATAGGCAGCACGAGCAGCTCCACCAGATATATCGAAACTACTAACAATTAGAGTCTTCATGGTTTAATACCTTCCATGAACAGTGAATCGGGTTTACGCACTTTGCCCTCAAGCATATCTAGACCGTAGCTATTAAAATCTTGAATACGGCTTGAATCAGCACCACAAACGCGCACCTCTACAAATCCTGAGCGCTCCAGCAGTCGTCGTAAAGAAAAACGGTCATACATCCAATAATGAATTTCACCTGAATTCCGAAACAACCCGACTTCAAATGCTTGTCGTGCTTCATTCCCTGCGATCAGAGTCACTAGATATTTGGCAATACTAGTTCTGAGATTAAACTTCCTCAAGGTTTTGTAAAACCAATATCTATCCTTAGATGCTAGTCGCTCTATCCAGGATTTTTTTTCATAGTTTTTATCCAAAAAAAGATCAGCATTGCTACCGATACGAGATCTGATAAATTCTTTATTCGTAAGATTAGGGTCAGCTAAATAACTAGCCATTTCACCACCTTTAACGTGGCGCACTGTCTGGTCATAAAGTTCTAACATTATCCAGTCATAGTTAGCCTCTGCTTCCCTAATACCAGACTCAACCTGTTCTAGATTAGAGATATAATGTCTAGCTATTGATTCTAGATCAGGAACAACTGCTCTAATTATTCCCTGTGGCTTAAGAATGCGCCAACACTCAGCAATAAGTTGATCAGCATCATGCTGCTTGAGGTGTTCTATTAGATGAGAACTATAGCAAGCATCAAAATAAGCATCAGGGTAGGGCAACGTTTTCCTGATATCATGATTATCAATATGGGATGATTGTGGTGCTAAATCAACGTTAGTCCACGCCGGATGATTAGAATATGTAGAGCCGCAACCTATATTTATTAGTTTTAACATCAACCTACCATAAAACTAACATCACTAACGATATGGCAAAGGGAGTAGGGAGTAGGGAGTAGGGAGTAGGGAGTAGGGAGTAGGGATGTCGAAGACCGCGCTGGATCGCTTCTGCCTTGCTGTTGTGCAATTTAAATGCAAAACAGCTTACGTTGATTAAAATTGATTTTTCCATCTATTGATATTTTCTAGGGGTAAGTTTATTTTTGTTTCATAGGAGGAATCTATCCAATGTTTAATCGAGTCTATATCATCTCGTTTAATAACTGGAAGGTTAGTATCTTTAGCAATTTCAGTAGCTCTGTTATCAATAGCAAGAATCAGTGCTCTTCTGCTGTGTTGTAATGCTCGAATGCCAGCATGTAATCGCGTACCTATATAATCAACCTCACAGCTAGATAAACACTGATCTAATGCTTTTAGGCTAGGTTTGAGATATATAGCACTCTTGCCACAAAAGGATTGCATATAGTGATAATCTTTGGGCTGCTGAGTCCAGAAATAAATTTTTTGATAGTTTTGTGACAATACCTTGACTAGGTTGAAATCAAACTTTTCATTTTGATGATACTCCGTGAAGGTAACTAAAACGGAGTCTGACTTTTTTCGTGGTATATTGGAACAGTGTTCCTCTGTCAGAGTCCATAATGTCGGGCAAGAGGTATTAACTACGTTAGGGATGCCGATGGATTTTAATTTTTGCTCGGTATAGCTATCTCTAACCGAGTGGAGATAGGTATTACTGAGCAGCACTTTATACAAAACTCTTGTATAAAAATTAGGCTTTTTTTGATATTTCCACCAGCCCACACCCAACAAAATAATGTCATTAATAAATAGGGAATCCCACAGATTAACTTTCCATTGCTTATAGGAATTCATCTTCGATGATAAAAGATTAGTTCCCCCAATAATTTTGAGGTCACTCATCCTCATATATTTATAGGAATTACTGGAAATTTGATCTTGAGTTTGAATCCGAATTAATAGGGGTTCATCAAAGGTTGTATCTATAATGTTATCGACAGAGTCAATAATAATCTGATCGCCTAGGTTAGAGCTGCAAATCGATGGATCTAAAAGGGAAATGACTTTCATATTTTTTTAAGCAAATCTTAAAATGCTTAATAATTTAGTTAATTTAGAGCGTTTAATGAAATTTTGAAAATAATTGTGGTCATAATCTCTATCGACAGCTGTAAATTGGTTATAATTTATCGGAAAATCAAGACTTATGGTTTTAAGTTCTGCTAGTTTACTAGTTGCTGATACGGTATGGGTTGCCCCTTCCCCAAAACCAATATTTGAAATCAGGTTAACAGCAGGAACAATTGATAATCCCGACTGTGCAAGTCTGGCAAAACTCCATCGGTAATCCCAAGCATCATACTTACCGTTTAGTGTAGAATCAAACGATTTTTTACGGGCTTGGTAATGCTCGTTATTTGCCAACACATCCCTGATCCGATTTTTGATATCAGGATTTGACCAAAGACTCATAGTGATATCATAATAATTCCATGCCCTTCGCCAAGAAGCCCAACCCCAAATTCCACCATAATAGGAGAAATGATAACTCTGACGATCAGACTTCCATTTACCTAGAAAGTTAGTCCCACTAACCATCATGACTCGCTCATCGTCTCGATATCGCTCTAACAGATTTTCACAAAATGGGAAAAAATCGGGATGGGGGAGACAATCATCTTCAAGAATAATTGCTTCTTCAACGGTGTTAAAAACCCAGTCTATTCCACTTGACACTCGCTGACAGCAACCCAGATTTACATCAGAGTAGTTTTCCAAAACCTCACAATCCCAATCGACGCGCTCAATAATTGCACGAGCTGCAGCACACTTTTCTGCTTCACCTGGTCGATCAGCACAAGGTCCATCAGCAATGACTAACAGTTTGGGAGGTTTGGCTTGGCGAATTACTTCAAATACTCTCTCAGTAGTATCTGGTCGTTTGAAGATTATGAAGGCAACTGGAGTTTTCATCTTTATCTACATAATTAATATAAAAACTAGTATTTTTGAATAACGACTTGCTAAATACTAGTTAAAATACTCTGAAGTTTCTCTGGGAGCTGATCAGTAGAATGAAGACGTCTATAACCATCAAAATCCGGTTGCACTTGTTGGTTATAGTTATCCAGTTGACTACAAAGGCGACCTATAGTATAAATACATTGCAGCACATCCCCTTCATTGATAGTGAAACCCAATTTAAATTGGCGCACTCTCTCTGCCATACAAAACTTGCTGCTCACAATCACAGGTTTTTCACAAACTGCTGCTTTAGTTAGGATATTGCTACTGTGGGGGAAGTCATGATAGGCAGCAAATAAGATATGACAAGTACTAACTAAAGCGTTGAATTTTGCTTCATCAGGAATACGCTCAAAATAAAAAAAGCAGTTAGGTAACTTTCGGTCAAGAAGAGTCTGGAGTCTTGCTTGCTCCTGGTAAGTGTAGCTCTGCTTGGATAACTGACCGGCGAAGACAAAAACATAGTCTTGTTTCACCATCTGCTGAGCAACTTCTAAAAGTGTCAGAACTCCTTTGCGCTGGGATTGTATCCCTAGTAATCCAATGATTTTTTTTCTTTTCGCTTTGGCTTGAATTTGTTTCACGATTGACCAATTCAAGTCTGGGGCTGACTCGTCAGTAAAATCGGGAAACGTAATGACAGTTTTGCCGTTGATTTTGCTTTGTAATTGCTTAGCAATTCCTTCGTCAAGAACAGCAATAGCTGGGCAATTAGAGGATTTTAACGCAGCATGAGGTTTTAGAGGACCTCTATTGATAGACCAAAACTTTTGTTTAAGCCTCAAATGACGAGGCTGAACATAGAGACCAGACCAAGGGTAAGGGAAAATATTGTCTACTATATGGTGTAGCAGGTAGGGCGCTAAGCAACTATCAAGCCAGGGAAAAAATACTAGATCGGGTACTTTACCAATTTTTGATGAAGCATACTGAATGCTAGCTTTGGCGTAATACCAACGTTTTACTGCATTCAGGGCTGTGCGAATTCCATTGATCCTAAATGAGCTAGGCTCTGGTGTTTGACATTCAAAAACCTGGAATTGCTCTTGATAGTTAGGGCAGTTAAAGGCAACCCATTCAGTTAATTCTAATGGTTTTGGGCAGAAGGCTATTACTTGATGACCAAGCTCAAGCAACATTTTGGTGAAAACCTTGAGGTATGTTGGACGATGTCCATTCCAATTTTCCTCAATGAGAGCAATGGTTTTCAAGGTTATCACCTCTTAAAATAATTATATCTGGCTAGTAGCTATCAATACATACTAACTAAATAGATATCAGGGATCAGAATTTTACTTTTCCAGAGTTATTAATATACTTTTTATAAGAGTAATTATACTAAATTTGGCTAACATTAAATCAGGCACGATATCGAATTGATATAGCAAAGGGAACAGGGAGTAGGGAGTAGGGAGTAGGGAGTAGGGAGTGGGAAAAAATAATGTTTACGTAATAGCTATGAGAAACGCTATATAACTTTCTAGCACTGATCTGATAGTGCTTTTGACGGATGCGATCGCATCTTATATCATTTCAGGATAATTACCCTGTCTTGATGCAAAGCGCGAGTGGGGGAAACCACGCCAGTTGCTCATGGGGGGAACCCCCAAGACCGCACTGGCTCCCCAAGACCGCGCTGCATCGCTTAATAAAAATCTCCCCA
>NZ_JAAHIG010000336.1:0-9583 GCF_010692305.1 Moorena sp. SIO4G3
TACGAGCCGGACAACTTCCGCTCACTCCAGTTCAGACGTGTCCTCTTCCGATCTCCCATCTCCCCATCTCCCCCTCTCCCCATCTCCCCATCTCCCCATCTCCCCATCTCCCCATCTCCCCATCTCCCCATCTCCCCATCTCCCCATCTCCCCATCTCCCCATCTCCCCATCTCCCCACCCTCCCTCTAATTATGGGTATTCAACCGGACTTGATATTAGTTATCTCTATTTCACCCTTTAGATAGAAATAAAAATAATCTGTTTTCGGTAGTGGTACACAATTCGTGATTTTAGCTCCCCTTACTTTCACCAGACCCTAGCTAAATCAGTACATCTTTACCACTACCCTATTTTTCTCTAGAGACCAAATTTTTAATTACATGTTGCCCACCCTACAGAGCTGATAGCATTTCTATTTGAGTTGTGAACAGAATCCTTTAAAGAAAGGCTAGAGGCTAGAGGCTAGAGGCTAGATATAATCAAATATATAGGCATTTTGGGGAAGGTAAAAACCTCTAATCATTGTTTACAAATCCTTTGTAACATAATTTAAATTGAAGGTAAAAAGTTGAAGTTTACAGGTTGTTAATGTGTAGTAGAGAAAACAAGTTAACTTAAGGTTAATAAAAAGAGGAGAAAAAGAGAAAAAAGGCTGAAAAAAAATTTAATAAACAATCCCAACTCAAGCTCTGACTGCACTTGAAGGATTAAGTTGACGAACTTAACTTGTTTTATTAGAACAAGTATGGGATAGTGAGTTTTGGTGCATCAACAGGACTGATTCTGGCAACAAACCTCAGTTCTGATCGCCCATGGGGCGAAAATGCGGAACAGGAAGTTGCTTCTTGGGTCAAGTTCCTCTTGGAAAAACTGTCTGATCGAGATAGCAGCGCCTTTTGGGGGCTGTAAACTCGAAGCTGCACTCGGACAAAAGGGTGCAGGGTGCGTCTTACTTTGATAAATGTTACTTAGGGTTCTTTAGGGAGCAGCTCGCCCTAATTTTCCCCCTCCTTAGCAGTGTTGGGAGAGCCTGTTTCGTAATGCAGCATCAGGTCAAATAGCTTTTAGGATATGCGCCCTGAGTAGGGTGCGTGTTCGATGGCGGTGCTTAATAATGGAATGATTTTAATGCTGAGGTGGAATGGGCATCTTGCCTGTTCCAGCGGTGCTTAATAATGGAATAATTTTAATGCTGAGGTGGAATAGGCATCTTGCCTGTTCCAGCGGTGCTTAATAATGGAATAATTTTAATGCTGAGGTGGAATGGGCATCTTGCCTGTTCCTGGCATGGCTTAATCATGGATTTTAATGCTGAGGTGGAATAGGCATCTTGCCTGTTCCTGGCATGGCTTAATCATGGATTTTAAGGCTGAGGTGGAATGGGCATCTTGCCTGTTCCTGGCATGGCTTAATCATGGATTTTAAGGCTTTAGTGGAATGGGCATCTTGGTGGAACAGGCATCTTGCCGTGGAATGGGCATCTTGCCGTGGAATGGGCATCTTGGTGGAACAGGCATCTTGCCTGTTACAATCTTCGCGCGGGCAGGATGCCCACTCTACTCCTATTCATTGCTTGATTCAGCAACGCCCAGCAACGCCGGACAAGGAAACAAGATCAGCCAAGTTTCCAGATTTTAAATCCAGCAGTCACAAAATAAATCCGAAACCGTCTTAGAAGTGGGCTGGACAAAACCGCAAGGATAAGGATAGCCTCAAACCGGATTGTTATGGAGGATGTTCTAGTTTTATTTCAGGACTTTTTACCAACACTAGTAAGAGGTAAAGAGGTAACTTAAAACTTCAGCGGTCAGCTTTGTGGCACAGGCTTCCAGCCTGTGACTTAACTCATATAAAAAAAATGGTTACCTGTTTGATTCACAAACTGATAACTGAACGCGCACCCGTGCGCGTAGCGCATTACCTGATAATAGATGAATGATTACCTAGAGGTTAATTATGGCAATATAAAAAAATAATATATGTTCCTTTAAATACAAAATTTAATTTTTTTTTTCAACCCTAGAGAGCCTATAGGATTTATATTTGAGTTGTGAACAGCATCCCTTACAGGACTTACGCATGTGCCCCCTAAATCCCCCAATTCTGGGGGACTTTGACATCATTACCCCCAGAATTGGGGGGCTAGGGCGCAACTTAACCGCCTAAGTCCTGCCTTAAAGAAAAGCTAGAGGTAAGAGCTAATTAACTATGTAGGAATTTTGGATACTCTAATCATTGTTTAAAAATGATTAGTGGACTCTATCATGACGTATTTTTTAATTATTGATTAATATTGGCATCTATAAGCTTAAACAATTAGGAATTAGGTAAAAAAAATTAACAAAAACTTCTAACTAAAGCTATGACTACACTTAAACTATTAAGTTGACTAACCTAACTTGTTTGACAATAACGAGTATGGAATAATTAATTTTGGTGCATCTCAGTTTTGTAAAAACATGAAATTGGAATACTTCAAGTCTGATTAGATTCTTTAGATTCTGATTAGCTGGTTAGATCAGGGATCCATTTACAAATATGAGATTAAGGCGAATTGAGTTTGGTGTTTCATCAGGACTGATGCTGGCAACAAACCTAAGTTCTCATGGCCAATGGGGCGAAAAGACGGAAAAAGAAACAAGTTCTTGGGTCGAGCCTCTCCTGGAAAAACTGTCTGATGGAGATAGCAGCGCCTTTTGGCCCCTGTGGGAACACTATAAAGACTATCTTTACAATCGCTGCTTGAGCTGGATGGGGGGTAATCGCTCCCAAGCACAAGATGCTCTTTCTGAGATCATGCTGAAGGCTTGGGAAAAATTGCCCAAATTTGCTGCAAAGATTACTAATATCAAAGCATGGCTGACCAAATTTGCCCGTAACTTCTGTATAGACCGACATCGAGAAAACAAATCTGGGGCAATCGGAGTAGAAAACCTGGAAGAGATGGCAGTGCCAGAGGGGAATGGGTTGGTTACGGAATTCGATACCCCAGATTTAGTTGTAGAAAAGAGCGAACTATTAGAGGTAATCCTTAGTGCTCTAGAGGATTTGCCCGAGAATCAGCGCCAGGTATGTGTCTTGCGCTTTGAGCAGGAGTTGTCTCACCAAGAGATAGCTCAACGACTGGCAATTTCCAACGATAGCGTTCGTAAACGTATCCAACGAGCTAGGAAAATACTGCAACAGCGGTTAACTAAGTATCAGGCTGGGTTGGATGAGAAGGCTTATGGGGAGATCGCCCTTCTTGATGCAGTCGCTCATGGGGGGAACCCCCAAGACCGCGCTGCATCGCTTTTGCAGGAGATTAGGGGAGTAGAAGAGCAGGAGAGTAAGGAAGAAAAATACGAAGAAAGCCATGTCACTCTCTCAGACAAAGAAATAGGAAAAGGGGAGCAGGAGACAACTGAGAATTTGGAGTTTTTAAGGCAGATGCCAGTGTCGGAGTCTGCTTCAGTGGAAGAGCCTGATCAGGATTTAGAGAAAACGGGAGGAGAGATAATGTCACTGGTAGAGCCAGATTTGGCAGTTGATCCAGGATCTGAAATACCAAAAGTAATCCCAATTAAAAAAGAGCCCAGAAGTAGGGACAGTAAAAACCAGCAAATTTTAAGCAGGCAAAGAAGCTCCCAGGCATTACCCGCGTTGGTTGGACAATTACTGTTGCTAGGGAATGGGAGCCAAAAAGTACCAATAGAAAAGGATATTTCCCAGTTCCCAATCCCGATTTTGGCGACAATTGTGTCTTGGTGGGGTACTCTCAAAACAAAGGTAGAGCCAAGCAGCAATCACAAATTAGCTCAAGGGGATAGAGGACCGCCATTTTAGAGTAAAGTTGTCGTCACTGCGTGTCTCTCCAAAGAGGCTCTATAGCTGGATATTAAATAGTGATCTATCAGAGGCTGGTGTGTTTTTTTTCACGACCAGCAAATATTCCCATGACAACAAGCAGACAGTCATGGGAGGGAAAAGATGTTCCTTCCTAATGTCAATGAAGGGTCAAGGAAGGAGCTGCTTTTCCTATGAATTGATATATCGAGTATTTATAAATGAGATGTAAACTGATGAGGTATTTTTTTATTGTTCAATAAAACTCCGTATCTCTTTACCATCTTGCCTTTTGCCTATTGCATGGATGCCTTTTCCTGAAATACCTGTGTTCACAACCCAGATACAAACGCTATCGATAGGTTTATCTATCAAAAAGAGGAGATACAAGCCTTGGCAGTTTCACAATCAAGCATAAAAATATTTATGGTCACAAAAAGATTCCGAAATCGTTCTAGAAGTAGACATAACCAAAACGGAAGAAGGAAAGGGAACACAACTTTCTTTTGTCCCCCATAATTGGGGGATTTAGGGATTTATTGTCAATTTTTTGTCAATTTAATTAAAATTTACTACAACTTGATTATGATATGATGTCAGATATTCAATTAGAAGCCAGTTCTACTGCATTGGGCCAATCTCATCACTTTTCACAGAAAGAGTTTTGGCAGCAATGGCAGCAATATCGAGACTATCTCTATCATCGCTGTCTGAGGTGGATGGGTGGAAACCCTACCGATGCTGAAGATGCCCTGAGTCGGGCGATGATCAAGGCATGGGAAAAGGTGCAAAAATTTGCGGGGAAAATTGCTAATTTTAAGGCTTGGCTGACAAAGCTGACTCATAACCTCTGCGTGGATATTCATCGAGAACATTGTCGCAGCGCGAACCAGGTTGAGAATATAGAAGGGATTCCAGAGGAAAAAGGATTGGTTTCCTGTGACGATACGCCAGAAAGGGCTTTGGAAACAGACGAGAAAAAGATTGCCATCCGCCGTGCCATTGATAACTTACCTGCTCGGCTGCACCAGACCTTTATCCTGCATTTTTATCAAGAACTGTCTTATCGAGAGATAGCCCAACAGCAAGATATTTCCTACCAGAATGTCTGCAAGCGCATCTCCCAGGCGCGAGCCATTCTGCGAGAGGAGTTGAGGGAATATTTTATTGGGGAGGATGAGACTGATAGGGAATTATCGGTTACGTCAACTTTGGCAGCAACTGAGTCAGCAATTGGGGAAATGTCCCAGCCGAATGGGGAAGTTGAACCGATTGTGGGCGAGACGGTGGCATTATCTGTGGCGGTGGAGGAAGTGGAGAGTGTTGTGGGTGAGGAAGTGCGATTGGTGCAGCACTCTGAGTCAGTTACTGTTGCGGCTACTTCTGAGGGGAAGTTAGAGGTAAATAAAGATAGTTGTCGGTGCGTTGAGGCAGCGGTGTGTGAAAGGCTGGCTGCACCAATTTTGGCTTTAGCACTATTTGAGGAAGAAACTGGAAGTTGGGGGAATTTATGTCTGGTGGTCCAGAAGAAGCAAAAACAGTCAGAGGTGGGGAATGGAAGGGGAGAATTGCTGTTAGTTTCCCGCTCTCCTCCTTTGTAGCAACTCCTGAAAAGGATTTGAAGCTATAGCTATTTCTTGAAAAGTACCATGATTGCAAGTATCAAGCCAGAACTTACATGGGTAGGTATTTTCAAGGCTCAATCACTATATCCTTTAGAGCAGAGAGTTTGAGTGGCAAAGTAGTGTGCGATTAGTTAGCTATAAACCCTACCAGATAAAGGTTTGGGGGGATTAGCTGCTTGGTTTTAGAACCATATTACCTTCTGAATTCAAGAATAACATGAACACCCTCCACAATAACGCTTTTGTCGTAGTGAAATAGCAGTGTGATCGCCTAATCTTTTAAGGTGCGTTAGCGACAAAACAACGCACCTAGGAGGGTCTAGAGTAGCAAAGGTGATACCGGGGGTAATCTAGCCTGAAACCCTTCCTCTGAAAGGATGTCAGAAGTAGAAAACTGAGGGATTGCAGAGGTTCAAATAAGGAGCGATGGCTTTTCTTTTTTGTTGAAGGCGATCGCAGTTAGTAGAGTTTGGGAATGAAGGAGCGATCGCTTTTATTTTTGTGGAATGCGATCACAGTTGGTAGAGTTTGGGAGTGATAAGTTGATCTCCCCCTCTACTGCTTCTCTGGATTGTTCCATAGGGTGCATCAAATAAAAAAAACTCTAACTTGAAAAATTCAGAAACCACTGCTTGTAATCGTCTTTAAGGTGTTGAGACAAAAAAATAAAATTTTGTCTCAATTTTAACCCCTATTAACTAAAGAAAGATGAAGCGCATTTTCGGATTCTTGCTAGCCCTACTGGCTGTTGTTACATTTGCTGTCCCCATAGCCCATGCTGCCGAGGGACAAACTGTTCTACTCAGTAAACAAGGTCAGTTATCGGAAATACTTGCTAAAACTGCTGAAGAAGTGGTGGCATTTGACTACGAAAACCAAATTTTAAGGGACACAGAAATAAAAGATTATAATCAAAACCAAACACAAAATTGTTGGAGTGCAAGAAAGTGTCAAGGCAAAATTCTTAATCACAAAGATCGCCATAACTGCAAACTTTCTGGAGGTAAATCTTGGCAAGATCAATTTGGGCAGTGTTATCCTGTTTAATTAGGAGCCAGGGTAAACGCATCTAATTTTTTTATTCCTACATATAGTGTTTAGTGAATTCAAGAAACACTATATGTATCAAATCTATTGTGAATAAGCACAATAGCGATGCAGGTTTCGCACACAGCCCCTCCCCATGAGCGACTGCATCAAGACAAGACCCGGTTTATTGAGAACCACCCTAGGTTTATTGACAAGATGCGCTTACCCTGAATTAGGAGCCAAATCATGAATCTTCCCATTCAATCTCAACCAATAATAAAAAAAAAGATCAAGGAGTGCGATCGCAGTTGGTAAGGTTTGGGTATGAAAGAGCGATCGCTTCTGCTTTTTGTAGAAGGCGATGCTCGGTACGAGCATCTCTTTTTTTTTAGGGTACGAATGGTAGCGATAGCAGTTAGTAAAGTTTGGTAATGAAGGAGCGTTTGGTTTTATTTTTGTGGAAGGCGAACGCTTTCTAAACAAACACACTGAAACAGCTAAAAGTTAGTTTTATAAAGGGTTTTGGGCTTTGGAATGGGTTGAATGGGGTGAGTCGATATAAAAAAATTGGTGCTAACTCGAAAAATTCAGAAATAGGTTTTTGAGATCGTCTTAAGGGTGTAGAGACGGAGGACAAACAATTAGATTTTTAAATTTTGTCCAAAGTCAAATTAAAGTTCTCATCAACAAGGAGCAATCAAATGTCAAGTGAACAAATTACAGTGTACATTAATGAAGAGCAACTCAAGGCACAAAAAGAAAATAACTATAGCTTATTTCTTGCCAAGATGGTAAATCAAGATTTCACGGTTATTTGGCAATCGAAGGGACCAAAAGCAACGGTTGAAAATCCATCCTACGAATATCAAAACACCTTTAAACTGTTCATCCCTTCCTTCCAGGTAAATTATGCGAATAGTAGCCAAGAATTTTCTCCAGGCTCATCCTTCCAATCTAACGGAAAAAGTCAAAGCATAGAATTAGGACAAACAGTAGATCTTGATGATAGCGGTATATTTGGTGAACCCCAAAATGGCGGCAGCCCAGGTTCTATTTTGATTAAAAATCATCTACAAGGAAACCCTCATGAGGTATTACAGGATGCAAAGGGTAATAACATTTTTGTCAATACAACGAGTGGAATGGATATTGGAAAAGCAACATTGATTCCAAAAGACACATACCAAATATGGTTTGGCAATTATCAAGAAACTGGCACTATCATTGCCGATAATCGATCTAATGTGAAAACTGTTGTATTGGAAGGGGGAGACAAAAAAATAATTACCTACAATAAAGAAGGTGATTGGGTAGATGGCTCTCCAGAGTAAACGCATCTTGTTGGGTAACCGGGGATAGTTCTTAATAAACCCTGCCTTATTGTGCTTGTTGACAAGGCATTTTCCACATATAGTGTTTTGGTAATTACCAAAACACTATATATAGGATTCATAAAATTAGATGCGTTTGCTCTGTTGACCGTTGGGACTTTTAGATTATTTTCCGACGACAGCGATGGAAGAGCGTTAGGCTCTATCAATTCATTGACATCAACATTAAAAAATAGGAGAAAGCTATGCCTTGGAAAAAACAATATAATTTTCATTACAAAACTATGGCTTATCAGCAGTCATGCTTTCCTTGCAGTCTACAAATGGTATTGAGAAATTTAGGTCGATACTATGAGACCAACGAAATTGCTGGGGGGGCGATATGAGAGCTAAAAAGTAGACTGTATAAGCTTCATAGCTCTCATGCCTCGTAAATAATTATCGAGCTTATCGCGACTTAAACGCATCAATCAAATTTTCAACTAATCCCCAACATTTATCCATAAAATTAATCCACTTTTGGCCATAAGTACCAATATAAAAACTGCTATGCCTTTTAGTTAATCGCCCATATTATTTAACTCTAGCTACATAGTTTTGAACTCCTTGTCTTGATGCAGTCCCCATGAGCGACTGCATCAAGACAAGGACAAAAATCTCTGTATTTTTTTACGTCGTGAGCTAAATTGAATGGGTAAAGGGAGTGACTCTGCGATTTTTTCAAGTTTGACATTTTTGGTGTCTTGTCTAATTATTATTATTATAAGGTAAAAAAACAATAATTGAGATTCAGAAAGTAGATTTTTAAGATGTTTTTGATATAATTCTGGTACCATTTTCAATTGATAGGTCGTATTGACAAGTTATGACCTATCTTTTTTTACCATAATTCGCTCAATTTAAGATATATCAAGGGTTACAGGGCGCTTGTCGCCCCCCCAGACGAAATTGAGGATATGTGGAATGAATTACAAACTAAAAATGGAAAACCGGACTTGAACAAGGCAGCACCTAATGAAGATGATATTCATAGGAATCTTTCTCAAACAAACTTGAAGGGATCGGGATGTAGAATAATCACGCCGACAATGTTAGGAACAAATCTTAATGAAGAAGCCTTTAATAAAGAAGCACAAAGCTTTTTTAAAGATTTTAGAGGTTTAATCATTGGTGTTGAACACGCGACTGTAGTTTACAGAGCAACAAGTAGTTATGTTTATGTGCGTCCTGCTCCAGATTTACAGAACACTCAAACTGAGATCGACAACCAAGTACAACTTGAAGTAATTCAAGGAGATGATGGCAGTTATGCACTTAAGGTTTTTGGTGAAAGTAATCAAGATCTTAGCGTTGTAGGAAACTTTATCATGCTTTTGAGATAAAAGTACAATGAACGCTCATAGTGGTTAGATTCAGCTAATTTGGCGTTGCATAATTGAAGACGAGTCAGCAAGGTGACTTGCTGACTTAGTTTAACATTCAAGCGATCGCCATCAAATGTTCAAGGTGTGCATCAACCCATGTCCGCAAGAATGGCAGGAAAAATAGTGCGATCGCTTATCTTGTCGGGTGCGTTAACCAAGTGTAACGCACCTCTTTAACTATCAGTAATGCGTTCGCTTATCCTAGGGTTAACACTCCCATGGGAAAATCTACAACTAAACGCTTTGTTCGTAACCACAAAACACCTAAAAGAGTATTGACCAGTTCATCTCCTCCTAACACTTCAACCGTAAACTCCTCTTCCTCAATAACCACCTTTCCCTCATATA
>NZ_JAAHIG010000337.1:0-9574 GCF_010692305.1 Moorena sp. SIO4G3
GGAGAGTGGAGCCTTTATGGTTAGTCGGTTATGGGTAAAAGGGTTAAAACTTTATGATTAAGGCTCCACTCTCCTTACGGTAACTTCAAACCTTATTTTAAGGTTTCGTCTCCGGGATGAAAGCCAGTTAGCGACTAAAGTCGCCTAGATGCAATTTCATCAAAAAGGTTGACAATACCTGCGCTAAAGTATCATTTAGATATGGGTACAGGCTGAAAAACCGAGGCACAACCGGGAGAGAGACCCGCAATTGTTTGACCTAAAAGTAGTAATGCCCGGAGGGTAGGGAAAGTCCTCCTTTCTTGATGCAAAGCGCGAGTGGGGGAAACCCCCTGTTCCCTTGCTGCATCGCTAAAAACCCAATCATCAACTAACAATTGGTGTGTGAACCCAGCCAGATCACAACTTGAGAGAAAAATGGTACGGCGGGGCACGCCGAAACCAAGTAAAACGGGAAAGTAACGGACTTTATAAGGCACTTTCCAATCTTGTTGCTAAACGCTATCGCGAGACTAGCCCGCTGGGTCTTTCGTGAACTGAACTAGATTCTTGGTCTTGACGGGATAATGGTTTAGATATTGCCATTTGGACACGGAGGTTTAAGGCCGGTCGTAGATCTAGGAATCCCCGTCTTTTTAAAGCGGGGAGTGTCAAAGTAAGAGACTTTCAGCAGTAGAGTTGCTGTGTTTTCACCCACGCCCATCTAAACCCCAAGGGGACTTCCGTTATAGCCCTTAGACAAGCGCGGAAGACCGGGCGTATAAAGTGATCCCGCAGGTGACCCACACAGCCCGGAGACGAAACCTTAAAATAAGGCAGCCTTAATCATAAAGTTTTAACCCTTTTACCCATAGCCGACCAACCATAAAGGCTGCCTTATTTTTACGGTAACTTCTGACCCTTGGGAATTGGAGACTAGAACTGTTGCCCTTCCTTGATAATCTGAGCATTATTAATAATTAATGTGCTCGAAAGAGTAGCGGTTTGTGCGCAAGCTGAAAAGCCTCTGAATCAAGCATAAACCAAAAATCTAAAAAGTAAGCCCAATAATTTTATTGGAGGGTTTAGAGGCTGTTTGGCTCAGCCATTAAGAGTGTAAAATTCTTAAAAATCCCAGCGACCTAGGAGCCGCTAAGCGAACGCTATAATCTACGGGCTTTGCCCGACGCGGGGCGGGTTCGATTTAGCGACGGGAGTGTCAAAAGCTAACTGTATCACCAGGGTTAATCACACCAGGGTTAATCACACTAGGGTTAATCACAGGAGTGTAGTTATTTGCCTTGGGTAATTTTTAATAGTAAACTGTATTGTTGATTTTTTCTTAAGCTTACTTATGTCTCGTCGCTCAGTTGTTAAAAAGCGTCCTGTCCCCCCTGACCCACTCTACAACAGTCGCCTGATTTGTATGTTGGGGTGTAGACTGATGCGTCATGGCAAGAAATCCCTTGCCTACCGAATTATCTATGACGCAATGAAAATCATTGAAGAAAGAACTGGATCTGATCCCATAGAAACCTTTGAAAAAGCTGTGCGTAACCTGACGCCTCTCGTAGAAGTTAAGGCTCGCCGGGTTGGTGGGGCAACCTATCAGGTTCCGATGGAAGTCAAGGCTGAGCGAGGGACTACTCTAGCCCTACGCTGGCTGATTAAATTCTCCAGAACTCGCTCCGGTCGCAGCATGGCTAGCAAATTGGCTAATGAGCTAATGGATGCTGCCAATGAAACGGGAAATGCCATTCGCAAGCGTGAAGAAACCCATAGAATGGCAGAGGCAAATAAAGCGTTTGCCCACTATCGGTACTAAGTTATCCTAAAAAGCCTAGAACAAGAACCTGGTAGCTATAGGATAATGTCCACAAATGCCTAAAAAAACTTAAAAAAAGTATAAAATTGTAAATAGATAGCTACCTGGTGAGGAAATGGTGGCACCAGACAAAGGAGGTAACCGTGGCACGCACCATCCTGCTTGAGAAAACACGCAATATCGGCATTGCAGCTCATATTGATGCGGGCAAAACAACAACAACTGAACGAATCCTGTTTTATTCCGGAATTGTTCACAAAATTGGTGAAGTCCATGAAGGTACAGCTGTAACTGATTGGATGGACCAAGAGCGGGAGCGGGGAATCACGATCACTGCTGCTGCGATTAGCACCAACTGGCGAGAGCATCGGATTAATATTATCGATACTCCCGGTCACGTTGACTTCACCATTGAAGTGGAACGCTCCATGCGGGTATTGGATGGTGTGATTGCTGTGTTTTGCTCTGTAGGTGGTGTCCAGCCTCAGTCTGAAACCGTCTGGCGGCAAGCAGACCGCTATCAGGTACCTCGAATTGCCTTTGTTAATAAAATGGACCGCACAGGAGCAAACTTCTTCAAGGTCTACGAGCAAGTTCGTGACCGATTGCGCTCCAATGCTGTTCCCATCCAAATCCCGATTGGTAGTGAAAGCGAATTTAGAGGCATTGTTGACTTGGTGCGGATGCGAGCCAAGATATACACCAATGACTTGGGAACTGACATCGAAGATACAGAAATTCCTGAAGAGGTCAAAGAGCAAGCCGAAGAATACCGTGCCAAACTAGTGGAATCGGTGGCTGAAACTGACGAGGCGTTAATTGAGAAGTACCTTGAAGGAGAGGAAATCACGGCAGAGGAAATTCGTGAAGCCCTGCGCAAAGGAACCATTGAGGGCAGAATCGTTCCTATGTTGTGTGGCTCTGCATTCAAGAACAAAGGGGTTCAGCTGCTGTTGGATGCGGTTATTGATTACTTACCAGCTCCGATTGATGTTCCGCCAATTCAAGGTACTATGCCTAAGGGTGAAACCGTCGAGCGGGTGGCTGATGACGAGGCTCCTATGTCAGCTCTGGCATTCAAGATTATGGCAGACCCCTATGGTCGCCTAACTTTCCTGCGGGTATACTCTGGGGTACTCAAGAAGGGGAGCTATATCCTCAATTCCACTAAGGGTAAGAAGGAACGGATATCTCGGTTGATTGTCTTGAAGGCTGATGACCGCATTGAAGTAGAGGAGTTGCGGGCTGGAGACTTGGGTGCTGCCGTTGGTTTAAAGCATACTATCACTGGGGATACTATTTGTGACGAACAGTCTCCCATTATTTTGGAATCCCTCTTTATTCCAGAACCAGTGATCTCGGTGGCAGTAGAGCCAAAAACCAAGCAGGATATGGAGAAGCTATCCAAAGCCCTCCAAGCCCTATCTGAAGAAGACCCTACCTTCCGTGTCAGCATTGACCCAGAAACCAACCAAACCGTGATTGCGGGCATGGGTGAGCTGCACTTGGAAATCCTGGTAGACCGGATGCTGCGAGAGTTTAAGGTAGAAGCGAATGTGGGCGCTCCCCAGGTAGCCTATCGAGAGACGATTCGTAAATCAGTCCAGGCGGAAGGTAAATTTATCCGTCAAAGTGGCGGTAAAGGTCAGTACGGTCACGTTATTGTTGAATTGGAACCAGGAGATACTGGTAGTGGTTTTGAATTCGTCTCCAAGATCGTAGGTGGTTCTGTACCGAGAGAGTACATCTCTCCTGCTGAACAAGGGATGAAGGAAGCCTGTGAATCGGGAATTCTAGCAGGGTATCCAGTGATCGACGTGAAAGTTACCCTACTAGATGGGTCTTATCACGACGTAGACTCTTCAGAAATGGCATTTAAGATTGCTGGTTCTATGGCCATGCGGAATGCTGTGATGAAGGCTGCCCCAGTACTCCTAGAGCCTATGATGAAAGTTGAGGTGGAAGTGCCGGAAGACTTCCTTGGGGATGTCATGGGTGACCTCAACTCCCGCCGTGGCCAGATTGAAGGTATGGGTTCTGAAGACGGCATTGCCAAAGTCACTGCTAAAGTTCCATTAGCAGAGATGTTTGGTTATGCTACGGATATCCGGTCTAAGACCCAAGGTCGGGGTATTTTCTCTATGGAGTTTAAAACCTATGATGAAGTACCTCGCAATGTGGCAGAAGCCATCATTGCTAAGAATCAAGGGAACGCATAACAAAAAAAAGGAACATGTAATTCATGGCACGCGAAAAGTTTGAAAGGAATAAACCCCACGTTAACATTGGCACTATTGGTCACGTAGACCACGGCAAGACTACCCTAACTGCTGCTATTACTATGACATTGGCGGCTCAAGGGAAGGCAAAAGCGAGGAACTACGAGGAAATTGATGCAGCTCCTGAGGAAAAAGCACGGGGGATTACCATCAATACTGCCCATGTGGAGTACGAAACCGAAAATCGCCACTATGCCCACGTGGATTGCCCAGGCCACGCTGACTATGTGAAAAACATGATCACGGGTGCGGCGCAAATGGATGGGGCAATTCTGGTGGTTTCTGCCGCTGACGGTGCCATGCCACAAACTAAAGAACATATCCTCCTAGCTCGGCAGGTGGGAGTTCCTAACATCGTGGTTTTCTTAAATAAGAAAGACCAAGTAGATGATGAAGAACTCCTAGAGCTAGTAGAACTCGAAATTCGGGAACTGTTGAGCGAATACGACTTTGACGGGGACAATATCCCGATTGTGGCTGGGTCAGCTTTAATGGCTGTAAACGCCCTGACCGAGAATCCAAGCATTGGCAAAGGTGACAATGAGTGGACTGATGTGGTGCTATCACTGATGGAGAATGTAGACTCATATATTCCCACACCAGAGCGGGATGTGGATAAGCCATTCCTGATGGCAGTGGAAGATGTCTTCTCCATCACTGGTCGGGGAACTGTTGCCACCGGTCGAATCGAGCGGGGTAAGGTGAAAGTTGGTGAGACGGTAGAAATCATCGGGCTTAAAGAGACCCGTAACACCACCGTAACTGGTGTGGAAATGTTCCAGAAGACCCTAGACGAAGGGATGGCTGGAGACAATGTTGGACTACTGCTGCGGGGTATCCAAAAAGAGAACATTGAGCGGGGTATGGTACTTGCCAAGCCCGGTTCAATTACCCCTCACACCAAGTTTGAATCTGAGGTATATGTCCTGAAGAAAGAAGAAGGTGGACGTCATACTCCCTTCTTCTCCGGCTATCGCCCTCAGTTCTATGTACGAACCACTGATGTGACTGGCACTATTGATGCCTTTACTGCTGACGATGGCTCTACAGCTGAGATGGTGATGCCAGGCGATCGCATCAAAATGACGGTGAGCCTGATCAACGCGATTGCGATTGAACAAGGTATG
This sequence comes from Moorena sp. SIO4G3, assembly GCF_010692305.1. Classification (NCBI taxonomy): domain Bacteria; kingdom Bacillati; phylum Cyanobacteriota; class Cyanophyceae; order Coleofasciculales; family Coleofasciculaceae; genus Moorena; species Moorena sp. SIO4G3. Next base: position 5,211 of record NZ_JAAHIG010000337.1, read on the forward strand.
CGCTTTGCTATCCGTGAAGGTGGTCGCACCATCGGCTCAGGTGTGGTCAGCAAGATTCTCGAATAGCAGTACTCTACTATAGAGTAGGAGCAGGGAAGTTCTAGCTTCTCTGCTCTTTATTCATGTTTATTTACGCTAACAAAAGAACCTAGAAAATTAAAAAAATGGCAACTATTCAACAGCAGAAAATTCGGATTCGACTAAAAGCCTTTGATCGACGCTTGCTGGACACTTCCTGTGAGAAGATTGTAGATACAGCAAACCGCACAAATGCTACAGCTATTGGCCCAATTCCCTTACCCACTCGACGTCGTATTTACTGTGTTTTGCGATCGCCTCACGTTGATAAAGATTCTCGGGAACACTTTGAAACACGCACCCACCAACGGATTATTGATATTTATCAGCCTTCTTCAAAGACTATTGATGCTCTGATGAAATTGGATTTGCCTGCTGGAGTTGATATTGAAGTTAAACTTTAAGTATTTAAAGTCCCGGTAATCATTGATATAGTAATTATCATAGCTATGAGGTACACAATTTCTGGATTTTAGGGAACAGGGAACGGGGAACAGGGAAGAAGAACCCACCCCTAACCCTTCCCAGGATGGGAAGAGGGAATAGGCAATAGCGATGCGCTGCATCAAGACAGGGAATCAACGTCAAAGAAGACTGTACCTCATAACTGCGATAAACCCTATAAAAGAAGATAGTTAATCGCCTTTGGTTGTCAGTCAACCAGGGCGGCATCAGCCACCAGTGGTTTTTGATGATGGCGAGAACAAGAACCCTGGCGACGGACACCACCGCATTAAGGCACGAGTGCTTGCAGAGCAGGAGATTCTGTATGAAGTCCGCAGCGGCACCTTGATAGATGCTATCCGCTACAGCTGTGGAGCTAATCATATTATCAACAGGGCGTTGCGTCAGTCTTTGAATGAATATTCGTAGAGTGGGCATCCTGCCCGCCCGAAAATATATTGAAACTGGCAAGATGCCAGTTCCACGCAAGATGCCAGTTCCACGCAAGATGCCCATTCTACGGCAAGATGCCTATTCCACCTCACTCTTAAAATCATTCCATTATTAAGCAACGCCATAAACAGCGCCCTAGTCTACACCGGAGCAATGCACAAGTACACAAATGCTGTTCACCACTGCAGATTAGTAATCTTTGACGGCAAATTTGTATAAATTTTCCGAAATCATACAGTTGTCAATTGTATCTTTATGAAGTATGCCTCATAAATTTCATAAAGAGTGCGATCAAAAGAATCTTGATTTTAGCAGCCAATCCCAAAGATATAGCGCTACGCACAAGTCAGAAAGGTTCGAAGTCAGAAGTCAAAAGTAAGCTATGACTAAGTTTCGGAGTTTAGGAGCGATGCAGCGCGGTCTTGGGGGAAACCCCCATGAGCGACTGCATCAAGACAATGTCCGAAGCTTAATGCGTAGTGCTATACATCCCAAGACTTTGTATTCTTCTCTGTAAGTAGAAATACTGAAGCATTCGATACGACTGTTAGTGCATTACCTGAAGTTTTGGCAGGTGCCGGTGCCACCAAAGCACATACCTGTCTATCCCTCATTCATGCCGTAATTCAGCAACGGCCACATTTTTTCATATAAAGAAGAATAACATTATGGACTATTCCAATCAAAATCTTCAAGGGCGGTCTTTTAAAGATAAAAACCTTGAGTCTTATAAATTTATTAATGCCAATCTCACAGGTGCAGATTTCACTGGTGCCAATCTCGCAGGTGCGGATTTCACTGGTGCTCAACTTCAAAATACAAACTTCACGGATGCTAAAGCAGGGATTCCAAAACATTGGAGAGCTATGTTGGTAATAGCCTCATGGCTGATGTTAGGAATATCAGTGAATATTACTGGATTGACTAGTTTATTGCTCGTAAATTTTATTACTGATACTGATAATATTGAAAACAAATTTACGATTATTAGTTCAGTATTTTTTTTGTATATAGCCTTATATATTATCGCTTTTTCGCTGGATTTATTAATCGGTTTGGCAATCTTTGTATTTCCCGGAGCCCTAGGCATGCTCGTTGGTATAACCGTAACCTTGATTCACCTCTACATCGAAACAAGTTTTGGAGGAGGAAAAATCATTTACCCAGGCATTATATTTCTCACTATCTATTGTGCAGCCGGAGGTGTTACCTTCGGTGGAATGATTGTCGAAGCCATTGTGCTTGCCATGAACAAAGCAGTCCTTCCTGACAATAACAATGGCGTTATCGTTGGCATATTTGGAATTGTAGCTACTATCGTTATCGTTACCACCAAAGTTACTATTCCTGTTGGAGAGCTTGGCTTTAACATCAAAGGAGCAGAACCCGGAGCCAGAGCCCTTATCTTTGCTAACATTATTATGTTAACTGTAACGCTGCTTGGTGCTTATATTGGATGGCGTGCTTTGAAAGGAGATCAAAAAAACCGTTGGATACGCTCATGTGCTATCGCCTTTGCCAGCATCAGAGGTACCAGTTTTCGAGGGGCTAACTTAACCAATGCGAATTTTACTGGAACTACTCTTAAAAGTACAGATTTTAGAGAAGCTATTCTAACTCGTACCAACTTTAATAAAACCAAAAAACTCGACCTAGCTCGTGCCGGAACCACTTATATCCAAAATTCACAAGTACGGCAATTACTAATTACTGGTGAAGGACAAAATAAAAATTTTGATCGTTTAGATTTACGGTACGTTAATTTACAGGGAGCAAAACTAGAAAATGCCAGTTTTATCGATGCAGATTTCTACCAAGCCAATCTACAGGGAGCTAATTTATCCAGAGCTATCTTAGTAAGAACTAATTTTTAAAGAGCAGATTTAAGAGGTGCTAACTTAACTGGAAGTTGTATCCAAGATTGGGTTATTACCGAAAGTACCAAGCTTGATGGAATTGCTTGTGATTACGTTTATTTAAAATGGGTTAACGGAGATAAGCGTGACCAAATGCCACCTAGGGGTAAATTTATAGAAGGTGGCTTTGTAAATTTTGTTAGGTACATCCTAGAAACTGTTGAACTTTATCACGAGAAAGATATTAATCCTAGATTAGCCCTAACTGTTTTGCAAGAAATGTCTATAGACTATGATCAACCTTTCGATATTGTAGCTCTTGGAAAAAAAGGAGAAAGGGTTTTTATTCAAGTTAAAGTTTCTGAAAATCTTATTCGATTTCAGGAAAATCGGGAAAACTTTAAAAACGATTACTATGAAAGGTACGATAGAGGTTTAAAATTGTGGTCAGGGAATATCCATCATTTACCCCCTAGTGTAAATAGTTTTATTGAAAAACGAATTAGCGAAGTTGCTTCAGAAAAAACAGATGAGTTTGCTTTTATTGATGCTAGATATGTAGCAGGTGATTACACTGAAAATTATCAAGGAGATACAATTATGACTGGCGATCGCAATTTTCATATGGGCAATGGTAATTACAACGAAAATAGTGGAATTATTCAAAACATGAGTGGTGGAACAATGTACGGTGGAATGCAAGCTTCCCAGGAGAATGTAGTTTCATCCCAACAGCAACAAAGCCTCACTGAAGCTGCAGAAGAAATTCAAGCATTACTCAAACAGTTAGAAAAGTCTTATTCCACCGAGGCAACTACGGGGAAAATGGCATTAGCTACTGAAGTGATACAGCGCATAGATAGCAATCCCACTTTGACCGCTAAAATACTCAGTGCTTTACAAGTAGGAAGTGTTAAAGCTTTAGAGCAATCCCTCAATCATCCCGCAGCTAGTTTTGTAATTGGCGCATTGGAAGATTGGCAGAAAACCTAAGTATTCAGGGCAAACGCATCTAAATTCCAAAACCCTGATCCAGTAAGGATTTCATCAATTCATTAAAAACAGGACTCGATTGCTGAAATCCTCCCCCGCCTGCCTTCCCAAAATATAGCACTACGCATTAAGCTTAGGACATTGATAAAAGCTGAAAAGCTGTTTAGTAAGCTTTTGCCTTTTGCCTTTTGCCTCTTGCCTGGCGCGTAGCGCTATAAAATGCGTTTGCCCCGCTTAAGTATTGGAGTTTGAAAAAAAAACTGTGTTTGCTAAATTGAAAACATCTAGACTAATCAAAGGTGTGATTGCTGCAGCAATATTGTTATTTGTAAGTATATCTCAAGATACTTTGGTTCAGTCAAATGGTGGATATTCAGATGCTCCGAGCATTGACTATAAAAATCCCAACTGGATGAGTGGAGTATCAGGAACTCTTCGTCTGAGTGAGTTGTCCTTACCTGGAACACATGATTCATTGTCATTTCACGGTGGATCATGGGTACAGACTCAATCCATACCTCTCAAGACTCAATACGGCTG
>NZ_JAAHIG010000338.1:0-9480 GCF_010692305.1 Moorena sp. SIO4G3
TTGAGGGTTGGTTTTTCACCAACATGGAATTCAAGTTATCAAGGTATGTCCTTGTGGTTAATCCCCCGTTACCGGTTTCTAACCAACGAATCGCACTCGCATGTTCTTCACGCTGCCTACTTATTTTGAGATGCTGCCTGCCTAGTCTATTGACGGCTTTTCTTCGGTTGGATGAGCCTTTATTTTTTCGGGAAACCCGACGTTGATAAAACTTTAAACGTTCTTCGCCTTTTCTGTAAAATCGAGGGTTAGGTTCTGTATGATCATCAGAATCTGTATAAAACTCTTTGAGTCCTACATCTAATCCGATTGTTCGACCAGTCGAATTTAAGTCTTCGCGTGCTACGACTGCCACACAGAACTGGACATAGTAGCCGTCAGCTCGTCGGACTATCCGAACCCGATTAATTTGTTTCTTGTCGAAGCGCCATAGATCCCAAGTCCCTTTAAGCTTAAGCTTCCCAATCCCTTTCTTATCCGTGAACGTTATCGACTTTTTGTCAGGGGACAACTTCCATCCTGACTTCTTGTATTCGACAGAACGAGCGCGTTTATGAAACTTAGGAAAACCCTTTTTACCTGGAACTTTTTTCTTGCAATTATCGTAGAAGCGAACAATCGACGACCGGAGATGAAACCTTAGAATAGTGGAGCCTTTATGGGTGACTGGCTATGGGTAAAAGGGTTAAAACTTTTGTAATAAGGCTCCACTATTCTTACGGTAACTTCTAACCATGCCCTCTCAGACGCAGCCTGACGGGCGGTAGAGTTTAATTCATTGGCAAAGGGGAATTCATTGGCCAGTATTTTGGAGTACCGGCTCAGGTCACTTTTCCCTGTCCCTTTATTGTCCAACCATAGACGGATGCAGCTATTTCGGATAAACTTGACTGTCCGAATAGCTTCATCTATAGCTGAATATTGGGACTCTTTGCCTTTGGCTTTAAACTCTAAAATAATCACCGAATCTCGACCTACTTAACCTTTGGTTACGCTACGGGATCGATATATTTTTATATTATCATAATTGTATAAAAAAGTAAAGTGCTAATCAAAATTTTCCTCACGGCGACTAAAGTCGCTGCGAGCTTTCATCCCCGGTTTAAAAACACGGGGCTTTCAGCTTTTGGGAATTCCGTAAATCATACTGTAGAATCCGAACAGGGCTTTGATCTTCTAGTGTCGAAGCCGAGCCATCTTGAATCAGAGCATTCTCGACTGCGGTATAAAGGAAGCGGTCATCTGGGGTAATGGTAAGACTTTCAAAGGCACGATTGTTACCAAAAATTTTGGGTAATCGCGCCCCGTCCTTATAGGACGGCTTTCTTTTTAAGTGAAAACTTGACAGTTTTCACGAAGCGTGTTAGTATAGAATAATAACATAAAACACTTAATACTCTAGATAAACATGATCTTAAAATAAGTAGATGATGTAAAAAATAAGCTAAGATATCAGCTTATTGCATAATCAAATCTAACGATTTTGATATCTACGAAAACATAAGATAAAGAAAAAGTTTATCTAACTTGTTAAGTATATTAGGTACGGTGGGGCACACCGAAACCTAGGTCATAGACCAAGTACGCTTGTGGAGAGGAGACCTCTATTTTTTCTGGCTCCGGCCTGGTTAAACAAGTCACCTCATTGAAGCAAGAATCCCCGTCCTTCCAGGGCGGGGAGTGTCAAGAATGCCCTTTGTTCCATCTGAGGTAGGTAAAAACTTATCCGGTACCGTCAGCTGATTGAACTGTTGTCCTGCTAGAGAGAATTCATTGACGAAGGGATTAAGAAGATTGTTAGCATCCCCTTCAGAGGAGATAAACAAGGTTCCAGCACTAGTAAAGGCAATGCCTTCTGGATCAATAGCCCGTTCTGGGAAAGCCTCACCGCTAGCATTCCGTAGAGTAGTGACACCTGTAAACCCGACATCACCCTGATCTAGACTACCATCACTTAAATCAATATCAATAGTATAGAAACGAGCGGGAGCATTTTGGCTGCGGTCATCAGACAGACCATAGTAGACACCATTAGCTGGATCGTAGGCTAAACCAGAGATACCGCCAACTTCTGTATTCTCAAACTGCAATCCAGTATTAAAACTAACCTCTCCAAGGAAGTTAATACCAGTGACAACTTTCGAGTTACTATCTACTACTGTTGGCTCTACCTCAACATCAACATATAGTGACAGCTCCTACACTGACCTTGCAGGTTCAGTGTAGGCAACAAGCGCCAATCCGGGTATCCCTTAGGAGGCGCTGGGCTTTAAGAACGGACTGCCCTTCCGCTCTATTTTTAATATTTATTGCTGCATTATGATCTCTGTCCAAACTGCAACCGCAGTGAGGACAATCATGCCACCGAACGTGCAGCTTTTTAGGGACTTTTTTGCCACAACTGGAACAATTCTGTGAAGTATTCTGAGCACTTACTGGAATCGCTAACAAGCCAGCATTTGCGGCTTTGCTTGCCAGGATTGTCAGGAAGCTAGACCACCCAGCGTCCAATACAGATTTAGCCAATCGGGATAAGACAAGTCCCTTTACGTTTAATTTTTCGTGAGCAATTACATCGTATTTTGACAGCAAATATTTTGCTGTCTTAAAATGAAAGTCTTTTCGCTTGTCCGATACTTTTTTGTGCTGCTTTCCAAGTTTTTTGATAGCTTTGAGTCTATTTTTTCCTCCTTTTTTTCGTCGAGATACTCTCTTCTGGATGACTTTTAGCCTTTTCTGAGACCGTCGATAATATTGAGGAATGCTTACTGTTTCCCCTTCAGAAGTGGTCAAAAATTCTTTAAGGCCAACATCAATCCCAATTATAGATTCAGGGTTAATGTCGGGCTTAACCTCGGGAACAGTCTTATCTTCTAGAGACAAGACCAGATAATAACCATCACACTTTTTTGTTATTGAAGCTGTCTTTATCTTAAAGCCATTCGGGGTAGCTGACGCTTCGCGAACAGGGATAGGGCGGTGTAATATAATCTTTACCTTACCTATTTTGGGAAGGTTGATTAAATTACCTTCTAGACACCCTTCTTTTATTTGAGGGTAAGTGAAAGTACGATAGCGGTGCCTTTTTTTGAACCTAGGTCTTCCGCTTCGTTTACCGTTACTATCTCCTTTTATAAACCGATCGAAAGCTAGTTTTACTCTCTTTACTACATCCTGTAGTACTTGAGAATGAATCTCTTTATACCAGGGATGAGTTTTTTTGAGATTTGGTAAAGTCTTTTTCTGAGAGTAGTAATCTGGATTGTTTCTTAATTCGGCAATATGACAAACGAGAGGACAAGCATTGATTGAGCAGCGATTTTGCTCATACCAAGAAAATCGCTCAGCCAATAAATAATTATATTGAGCACAAAGCATTGAGAGCCAATGATCTATTTTTTCTTTTTGATCTTTTGTTGGCTTTAGCCGGTACTGATATGCAATTCTCACCCTTGCTTGTCCTCTTATCTATCGACCTAGTAATATTATAGTTAACGTACAGCCATTTTTCAAGTCACAATGAAAAATAAAAAGTTAACAATCTCGATTACAGATTTTGAGAAAAGACAGTTAGCACAAGAGGCCTCGCGACGCGGAATGACTCAATCAGAGTTGATAAGGAGCTTGATAGCTCGCTTTCGGGACCCAAAAGACTCTGTGCAAAATTCATCCCTGGAAACGAAACCTTAGATAGTGGAGCTTTATTACATGCATATTTAACCCTTTTGCGCATAACCGACTAACCATAAAAGCTCCACTATCTTACGGTAACTTTAAGCACCTATGCTGCGCATGTTCGTTGTGGGGCTTCTAATGCCTGCCAGCTAAACGGTGATCAGAACTGGGAAAGGGAAAATCACCCACTAGCTCAAAGGAAGGGTCATCACTTTTCGGCCAGAAAACCGTTGCTTCAGTGATAGTGAGATTTTGAGAAGGCAACCTCACGGGGTGACAAGCTAATTGAAAATCTTACAGGGGTTAGGTTTTACAAGATGTTATCCTGCAATGGCGGCACAATTAATAGTTATGCCGCTTATCGTTGGGTGTTGGGCATCGAGTCAAATCGAGATAGTGCTTGATTTGATAAGTAAGCTTTTTTAACCCAAAGTTGTGCAACCATCTCAGCACGGGATGAAACTTTCAGCTTGCGAAACATTCGCTTGAGAGCTTGCTTCACGGCATTCTCTGTAATCCAAAGTTCAGTCCCAATTTCTGCGTTAGTGCGTCCCAATGCAACTAATTCGGCAATTTGCAATTCACGAGGCGTTAAGCGTGCGCTTTTGAAAGATTGGTGCTGGGAGCGCACGGTTGTAGCCCAAACAGACAAGTGCAAACAGACTGCACTCATATCCGCTAGATTCTGTGTATTGAAAGCAGGCATTGACCGTTCACGAGTGCAGCCTAGGGCACCTACTAATTGACCACTGCTGATGATTGGTCCTGCCATCACATGCCAATGATCTGGCCGAGGACAAATCAAGGCCCAAACCTTGGGCGATGCTACCAATGATTCATGGGCAGGAGCGTGATGCTCAACCACATAGCGTAAAACAGGGTTATGGTCGATAGATAGGGCGATTTTTAGGGATTCCTTAAGCTTTTGATTAACTGGAGGCAATTGATCGAAGAAAAAAATGCCCCATCGCTTTGCCACAAAATGCTCACCAATTTTTGGGACAATGCGCGATCGCAAGTCTGCTTCATCCTTGACCTGATGAATGGCTTTAAATAAAAACTGCAACGAACTCGTCATGACCGTGATGACCAAAAGTGTACTCGATCGGGTACTGGGCAAGCTAAACTGCCTTCCCTAATATTAGCTTTAGCGTCAATATTAGGAGAAAACCGATGTCTGAATACGCTCACCCTGAAGTTTTGGTCAATACACAATGGCTGATGGATCATCTCGAAGATCCGATGGTGCGTGTGGTTGAAGTTGATATGAGTCCAGAATCTTACAAAGATACTCATATTCCGGGGGCTATTTTCTGGAATTTCTCCACTGATCTGTCCATGCCCGACTTCGGAATGAATTTAGACCCCACTGCGATTGAGGAACTGTTGTCGCGCTCAGGAATTTCCGAAGAAACGACCGTCATTGCCTATGGTAGTTACCCAGGCACAGGAGCTTTTATTTTCTGGTTTCTGAAGCTCTTTGGACATCAAAAAGTGTATGTCCTTAACGGTGGTCATCAGAAATGGGTGGCAGAAGGTCGTCCAGTAACATCAGACTTGTCAAACTTTCCGCCCACCTCTTATCAAGCAACCTCTCCCAATCCTGACTTACGAGTTTTCCAGGCAGAGGTGCAAGCATCTTTAGAGAAAACGGATTGTGTGGTGCTAGATGTGCGGACTCCTCAAGAGTATTCTGGTGAGATATTTATGATCAAGCCGCCAGAAGGAGCTGAACGTGGAGGGCATATTCCAGGTGCGGTGCATCTTGAGTATACTCATACCTTGAATGAGGACGGTACATTTAAGTCAGTAGAAGAGTTACATGCTCTTTACAGCAGCCGAGGTGTTACAGCTGACAAGGAAATATTTCCTTATTGTGCGATTGGTGCACGCTCTGCGTACACTTGGTTCGTCTTGAAGTATTTACTCGGCTATCCCAAAGTGAGAAATTATGATGGATCGTGGAATGAGTGGAGCCGTCTACCTCATGGGCTGATTGAGCAGTAAAAAAAATACCAATTAAAGTAGGGTGGGCAAATTTATATGATCTAGAATACTCACCCATAACCAAACGGTTTTTGCCCACCCTACAAGCTTTAGCTGATTGAGCAGTAAAAAAAATACCAATTAAAGTAGGGTGGGCAAATTTATATGATCTAGAATACTCACCCATAACCAAACGGTTTTTGCCCACCCTACAAGCTTTAGCAAAGGGAACAGCGGATCATCGGAACAGGGAGTAGGGTGGGCAAATTTATATGATCTAGAATACTCACCCATAACCAAACGGTTTTTGCCCACCCTACAAGCTTTGGCTGACTCACTGAGCACTCAATTGTGAAAATGCAATAGTTTGTGATAACCCTTTTATTCTATTAAACTCATTACTCCCATTTAACCCTACTGCTTGACATTGCGATAATGCAATAGTTTTTCAGTACCCTTTTATCCCACTAATCTCATTAATCCCACTAATCCCTTCAATATTGTGAAAATGCAATAGTTTTACCTAATCCTTGCATTTTCAGAAAACGTGTGTTACCTTAATAATATCGTTAAAGCAATGGTTTATTAGCCATGATGATTTCCACCGCACAAGCCGCTGAATTACTTGGTGTTTCTGCCACTCGCGTCCGTTATCTTCTGGGCAAGGGCAGAGTTAAAGGGGCTTATAAGGTGGGGAGAACTTGGGTGATTCCTTTGTTTGATGGTATGCCAGTGGTGACTCCTGGCACTCGCGGACCAAAACGGAACTGGTCAAAGCGTACAAATTACACTAAGACAGTGATTCATGTTAACCAGAGGGTGATTCGCAACAATCTCAAGACGGGGGACCGGAATCCTGTGATTACGGTCAAGCGAGGCTCTAAAAATGTTTACGGTCATACGGTGGAGGTCAATGGCCCCTGTCGGGTGATGTATCGTCCAGATGATCCCCTTAAGTGTGGAGCACGGGTTTGGATTGAGACTATTTCTGATTTTGAGGTGATTTCAGCGTGATGGGTCAGCTGTTCAGTATTGAGATTGGGATACCTAAATTGCTCAAAGGGAATAGGGAATAGGGAACAGAGATACAATCGTGTGTACCTCATTAGGGGAAAAAAAACTAGATTAGCAAAAATCTCCCTATCTCCCTATCTCCCTATCTCCCTACCCGTGAAATTCTTAATTAGACCCATCAAACACTGGTATGCCATCATTTGAGGATTCTGCCGGTGCAGGTGCTGGAAGTTGAGGGCTAGTGTCAGGAAAACGTTCACCACTAGTCTTCGGTTGGGCTTGTGGTTTGGTAAAAATATATTCCCTGCTGGGAGTAGGTGGTGAGGGTTGAGGGCTACTAGTCCATTGTGGCGCGACAGTATTAGCGATCGCACCATAGGTAAGATAGATGTGACCTAGTTGTTTGCCCTGATACATACGTTTGGTAAATCGCCAACCAGGATCGAGAAAGATTTTGAGAAAGCCATTAGCCAAACCTCTGGTGCGGCCAAGCTCAATGTCTGGGGCATTGCGGTCAATGCGGTGAGTGCCTACTAATACCAATTCCCCATTCCGCTTAACCACTCTGAGCATATACTCTAGACCGAAGTCTTGACTATCGACCCGCATAGAATAGCCATTGCTATCTGTACTGCGCCCACAAATTCCTGTAAAGTCAAAGTTGAGCAGCAGAGGCTCTACTACAACTGGGTTAGTGCCACGTTCACGCCAGCACGCTTGCCAGTTTGCTATCTGCTCAATGACTAGTAATTGATATTGGTTGTAGCCAAAAGGGGCAGCTACTGCAATAAAATTGTTTTCGTTAACTTCGATGTTGCCAAAGGTATTCGCTGCTGCTGGATTGATAGCGCCTAAGGTAAGGCAAGAAGCTGTAGTGATTGCAGTAGCTGCTAGCCAGGGTGATGTGTTCATGGGTTTTACCGTTCCTAAGTTAGACCATTCCCAGTAGACGCTAGCACTAAAGAATTTGCTCCCCTAGTGATACAGTCAAATTATATCAACTCGGCTTGATCAAGAATATCTTAGGAAAAGAGAAAAGGTCAGCTATTAGCGGTCAGTGGTCAGTGGTCAGCCGTCAGCTATTAGCGGTCAGCGGTCAGTGGTCAGCCGTCAGCTGATATTATTCACAAGCTGTTCGATGTAGCTTCGCCTACGGCCAATAGCTGATAGCTGATTACTGATAGCTGATTACTGATAGCTAATTACTGACCGCTGATAGCTGATTACTGATTGCTTACGTTACTCGTTAATCGTCACTTTCACCATTTTAACCGGAGTTTTGGGGCGATCACCACGATCAGTAGGGGTGGTTTGAATCTTTTGCACCACATCCATACCCTCAGTCACTCTACCAAAAACCGGGTGCTTCGAGGGGCCTGGAGAAAACCAATCGAGATAGGAATTGTCCCGTGTATTGATGAAAAACTGACAACTACCGCTATTGGGAGCACCGGTATTTGCCATAGATAACGTACCTGGTTCATTGGAAATTTTGCCATTGTCCGGGTGCTCATCCTGGATGCAGCCGTCAGGACCATTCCCGGTACCGGCGCGAGGACTATTGGGATCCTTGCTATAGGGACAGCCAAACTGAATCATGAAGTTATTAATCACCCGGTGAAAATGAAGACCATCATAGAAACCAGACTGGGCTAGTTTAATGAAATTACCGGCTGTCTCTGGCATCACATCGGTGAGCAATTCTACCGTGATTGTGCCTAAAGAGGTTTCTAGGGTTGCGGTTGGGTTTGCCATCTATATTTCTCAGTTAATGAGAGTTTTGTTAACACTCAACCAGGATACAGCAGGGAGTCGGGAATCGGGAGTGGGGAATCGGGAATCGGGAATCGGGAATCGGGAATCGGGAATCGGGAATCGGGAGTGGGGAATCGGGAGTGGGGAGATAAGCGATCAGCGATCAGCATTCAGCTATTAGCATTCAGCTATTAGCATATGCCCATTCGCGCACGCTACGCGAATAGCTTTTGAATAAGCGATGCAGCGCCTAAGCATTAGTTTAATCTGAGTTAGGTCACAGGCTGGAAGCCTGTGCCACCCCTGACTGCTGACCGCTGACCGCTGACCGCTGACCGCTGACTACTCCCTACTCCCTGTTCCCTATTCCCTGTTCCCTGTTCCCTTTCTTAAAACTACCTAACAATTTCACTAAACGACCTCTTACCGATCCTCTGGGGTGATGGTTTAATGTCAGGAGGAAGAGATTGCACCACTCCCCATTTAGTTACTAATTCTTTTAGGAGCATCTCTTGTTGAGTCCGGTATTTGGTATAGTCTCCCCCTGAATTCATGACTGCAAACCAAACAGTGCCATAGGTTTGAGTTGGTAAGGCTCCGGCTAAGGTACTAACATAATTCAAACTACCGGATTTAACTACTGCTAAGTTAGGCAATGGACGTTCATTTAAGATACCTTTGTCTTGTCCTACGATGGCAAATACATCAGCAACGGTCATGTTGTATTGCTGAAGATAGCGCTCAATGGCGAGAAATACAGCAGTGACAGCCCGAGGAGACATGCGATTTTCTTCACCTAAACCAGAGCCATTGATTAAGCTAATTTCTGATTGGGGTACTCCCGCTGCTTCTGCTGCTTTGCGGGCTACCACCTTGGCACCACCAGCTGTATTCGCTAGCATTTCTGCCATTTTATTATTACTGTAGCGATTCATTTTCTTCAGCAGTTCCGCCAGGGGAAAGGAATACTGGCGCACTAGGGGCTGTAGATTGTCAGGGGGTGAAGCTACTACTTGCACAGAGCCTGCGATCGCAATTTCTGGTCTAGGA
>NZ_JAAHIG010000339.1:0-9476 GCF_010692305.1 Moorena sp. SIO4G3
TTTGGCAAAAGGCTTTCCCTATACAAACTGAGCGAGAACCTGGGACGTCAAGTTTTTTGCTCACACTAATCATATAAAGTGATTTTTGTCAAGTTTTTTGTAAAGAAATATGTTTATAAAGCATAGCTTCTAGGGCGGGGAGTGTCAAAAACAAGGGCATGATCACCATCATGGCAACAGTAAAAATGAGAGTCATTCCTACAGCTAAAGTCAACTCGTTTTTCTTAGCCTTACAAGCTGCTGCTGCTGCAATAGCTGCTGATACACCACACACTGATGTTGATGTGGCGACTACCATCACCAGTGATTTCTGCTGCATGTTCAGAAAGCGAGTACCAAACAGATACATAAATATGATCACAATAGGCGTAACCAGCCAAGCGATCGCTAAACCATAAGGTCCGAATTCCACAATTCGGTTAAAGAGAATTTCTGCACCGAGAATTACTAAGCCAGTCTTGATGTAATATTCAGTACGCACCGCTGGCATCATCCACCTTGGTGTACCAATAGTATTGCTGATGATTAGTCCAATCAACAATGCCCAGAAAGCATAGCCGAGGTTAATTGCTTTAGCGGTCTGTGAATTACCCAGTATATAGGATAAAACGGCTAAAAGAAAGATAACCAAAAAGCCTGGTATCATGTTTCTGCCTTCTTTTCCCTTCATTACCAGGTTGCCAAGGGTAAACAGAGCACATAAACCAATGGCGAGCAATGCCAGTTTAGGAAGCAATTCCCAGGGGAGTGCCGATAATAAATCTATCCCTTTCCATTTGGGCATCTTTGGCACAACGGTTATGATGCCACTAAACACTGTCCCCAATAAAAGCAGACCAATCCATACAGACCACCAGTCTTCTAATTTGTAAAGGTTAGACCATTTTGTTTGACTCATTAGTAGATTTAATTTTACCCTAGAACGCACCACCGAAATAATATCAATACATCATACCAATTCATAAAAGTAGCACGCTAAGATGCAGATGGGGAGATGACTATCTCCCCGCGCTGGGGTCTGTTTCTGTAACTATTTACTATTCCCTGGGCACAGCGCTATAGTTGATTCTCGGTGACGATTCCTCCTAGTGGTATTTTCAAAGGTTCTAGACTCGAAATCCCCTGAAAGCCAACCAGACCTAGGGAAATACGTGGGCACTACCAAAATGACCGAAACCTAAGTGCAGCAGCGAGTGCATCAAGACAAGTAAATATTCCTGATTGACCATTAGCTAGATCTGCATATGTTTTTGAGCCTATTTAACAGGTGGTTTGTCTTAAAATCCTAGTACAAACTGCTGGTCGAACTTGAACAAAAATTCAACTCTCAACCCATTAATTCTTTCCCAGGAAAGATTTAGAAACACAGGAGCAGCCTCTGCTTTATAAACGTAACATGCGATCGCAATACACAGAGCAAGACTGGTGACTGCAGTATTAACAATTTTGGCAAGTTTTTTTTTCATTTTTAGATTATCTCGACTACATTGGCTTACTACTGACTGTTCAAACAAAAATTCACTTTAATGGCTGATGAGATTGGTAGTTGATCAATTCCCTAGCAACGAGAGGTTATAACTAACAGCGCTAATATAATTCAGGAGCTCCCTCAAACCCCTCAATGAATCTTGATAACTATAGCTTCCTATGCCGTTACAGGTTTCTGTAAAAACAATCAAGTGACGTTCATTATAATGATCTTATCAGGTAATCCGGACAAGCTGCATCAAGTTATTATCAATATAATTAATGATTTTGTTAAGATAGCTTTAAGTAAATATGAAGCTAGTTTATAATTTAGGCAAAACTAGTAAAAAAAAACTATAGGTAGTACAACACTACAGGTAGATTTGCTGCCAAATTTATGTAGTTAAGACTAGTCTCGTTAGACTATGAAAACTAAAAATTATGAATTGTGAATAATGAGAATAGCTGATTTTGACATAACAAACTATCCTCGTCGGATTGAGGAGCTTCGAGTCAGGAGTCAGATTAATTTATTTATTTTACAGTATTTTGTAATATAAATTCGCCTTTGACTACTCACAAAACTCTTGATATAATTCCTCAATATTAGTTTTCCAACTATTTAAGTCCCCAAACACCGAAATCACTCGTACCACATCTAGGAAAAGATCGTGATCAGCAAAGTAACTAGCGTGCTGATATCGAAACTTCTCACCTGGCAATTCAGCTTGGATAATCCGATATGCTTTACCACCCATAACTTGAAAGGGAATCGTTTCGGTATCTGTAATTAGTTGTCCATTATTATCCGTTGTGTTGTACTCTACCCAGTAATAATATTCTTGACCTCGTTGAAGTGGCTGACCTTTACCATCAGCATTGTAAATAACACTAGTCTGATTATCGTTTACTTGATAAGACCATAAGGCTTTTCCATAGCGAGAGGAACGAACTTGAATGATATTAACACTTCCTTCCCAAGCAAATAGAGGTTGGTCACTCCAGGTGCGATAGGCAGCAATATTAGGGGAAATTGAACAAAACTCTCCATGGGTACCTGCTTCATCCTTCTTCCTACGAAAAATATCTCGGATCTTAGCCCATACAGATTGTGTTTCCTGTTTGGTTTGACTCACTCCTTTCGCTACTTGATTCCCTTGACTGGTAAACGAAGCTGCAATTGATACTGATGAGGTCGGAAAACTAATACTTATCGTTCCAGTAATTAGCAGTAGATAAAAGACTCTGATTAATCGATACATAGGAATTAAATGTAAAAGGCTGGCAGCGAATGAATAATTACCAATTAATAGAATTAACTAAATAATATAAAACCAGAGTATAATGGATGGTAAAGCTATAGGAATTAAAATAGAAGCTGAGATATAAGCCTGTAGTCCGATTATTCCATAGACCGCTGTAGCACCAACTAATATCAATATTGATTGCTGTCGTTTTTGAGGCTTTTGCTGCAGCAGTACCAGGGTTGTTCCTTTTCCTAACAATGCTGCTAATAGAATCATCCAGCTGTCGGGAATTAATTTTATTGTATGCTTCGATAAAAAATGGTGAACCATGTAAGCATGGGCTTCACCTCCGGTAAATACCTTGGGACAAGTATCTCGTGGCTTTCTGGTTCGATTCAGTGGATGACACCAATATTCAATAGCTAGAGGTAGGGAAAAATTATCCTCGGCTTCATCATATCCCCCAGAGGCAATGATAACCACTTGCTGCTCAATGTTAGGAAAGTCACTTTTGAGGAATTCCCAAGCAGGCTTGTACTCATAAGCCTGTTCTGGAGGAATAGAAAAGTCAATAATATAGCGCATCCCTAACGGTAAATTATTTGGTTTGAGAGATGCGTTCGCGTAGCGTGGCCTACGGCCAATCGCAAAAGGTAAATTATTTGGTTTGAGAGATGCGTTCGCGTAGCGTGGCCTACGGCCAATCGCATTATCCTGGCTACTGACTTGCTGAAGATACTGACTAACTTGTTGCTGAAAGTTGGTGGTACTTTCAACATTAGGATTTAATCCTATCCCGTGCTTTGGCTGTTGGTGCAACTGGTGTGATAGAGCCAGTAGATAGGCAAAAGGACATGACTTGTTGCAGGTGGCATCCTGGGGGAGTTCCATATCCCAACGGAAAAAAGTAATATCCCCTTGTAGACTCCATTTAGGGCTAGCAATTTTCGGAAACACCTTGCGATTTTTCTCCTGATTGACCCCAAAGACAAACCAGGTATCCTGTTGACTGACAGCGGATTGAATCGCACTAGCCAGTTTTTCCTCTCTTGGTTCTTGGGTATAGAGGAGATAATCAATTCCAATTACCTTAGCGCCTGAGTTCGAGAGTTGTCTGACTAATTTGCCAAGGTATTCCCGTTCCATCGGCTGGGTTTTAAAGCCTTTAATTTCCAGTTGCGCCTGATTGATTGAGTCTTGATCAATAGCAATTAACAGTACAGAGCGTGCCTTCCGGGACGATAACCCCTCCCGAGGAAACTGGTTTGTACTATCGCGATAGACAGCTTGAACAAAGGTTCGCCCATCTAGCAACATGTCTTGGACAGGAACCATAGCGCTAACTAAAAGCACACTAGCTAATGCGATCGCTTCTTTTGGTTTAGGTAGCCACTGCTGAAGTAGTTTCTGGTAACCCCAAGGCTCAATCCGAAATGGCTTAGCACCATAGGGACTAAAAAACGAAGGAATTAGGTAAGCTGATGGATAAACAAACTTCTCACCTACCTGTAAATTGCGACAAGCTGCCAGCATTGCTTCCTGGACATCCTGATACTGAGCTAAGCGGCTGCAAAATTCTTTGAGAAATACATGAGCAACATTATCATGAACTTCCTCCCGCATGATCACCACTTGCAATCCTAAATCAGCCAACCGATTCGCTATTTTTAGACCACTACAGGAGTTAAAGACGCACAACTGAAGTCCCTGATTTTTAGCAGTAGTTAGGTATTCCTTTATTTCACTGATAGATACCAACTGCTCTGGCGCGATCGCTAATTTTCCATCAGTAACTTTTGTTTCATCACTATGACCCATAAAAAATAAAGCATCCCACCCCCTTTCATCCGTTATTTCTGCCGCCAGTGCTGCTTTAAGATTCACCCCATCCTCTTGCTGTTGCCAGTCAAAGAACTCTACTTGAGCAATGCTTTTGAGCAACTTAATAGCCTGCTTATCTTTCTCCAAATTCAGATCTGTATTATCCCCCAAAATCGCTAAAATCCGAGGTTTACCATGGCGCAGTTTATTATCTCGCGCTATTGTTTCTGCCTGAGTAGTCATCGGAATCCTGGTAATCCGAATTCTCCCACTGGGGATATCCTCTGGCAGCAACTGCCATGCTTCCCAAGGAAGCCGTGCCAATTCCACAGAATCGCAGGCTATAAAAATAGCTACTTCTCGATAGGCTTCTGCTGTCTTCTTTGACTGTGATTCCTTTCTAGCAACAGTTAAAATTTGATGTTGAATTGTTTCTCGAATGGCCTGTAATTGACCTAACCACCGTTGAAATACATCCAGAAATATCTCTTTTGCTTCTTCTAATTCATGTCCCAAGTCATCGACTAATGGTGTGATGGCACCACTGGACAATTCTCTGGCTCGCAATTTCGGATAAAACTGGAGGTAAAGGTATCGCCACTCTTCATAACAGTCTATTACTTTAGCTGGATAGTCCAACTTAGCGGAGACTTCCAGTCCGTGATTACCCCGTAAATAAAACAGACAGGATGAATCAGCTTGCCAAACATTTAGTCTAAAACTACTTTGATGATTAGTTGTCAATCGCTTCGCTCCCATTCATAATTATCAATTTAAAATTTTTTTTTAGCACAAATGAATTCGGGGCCTTTAAACATCGCTTCGCTCCCATTCAAAAATGGTAATTTGTCACTTTTTTATTCCCCCTAATCCCTACTCCCTACTCCCTATTCAAATATCATAAACATTGATCAGGATCAAAACCGAAGGGAAGTAGGGTTAATGAGGCTCCATTACTTAGAGAAATAGTAGCTACAAATTTTTGGTTCCACCTACCTGCTACTGCAACATGGAGATAACGTTCATTTACCAATATCGCTTCAGAGACAACACCAGTGAATTCGCTGATTCGTAACTTCATACCAGGGGGAAGTGTATTACCAAGACAGTCTTCGATTAGCAATAGCAATGCCCATTCTCGAGTATCTTCTGGTGCTTTCTGGTAAATGAACCAGGTAACAGCACATAGTTTGAACAGAATGCCATTTAAATTAACAGTTTGGTAAGAGCCACGAGCATGAGACGGCACAATTAATCCTTTTTGTCGTCTCAACTCTTTAGCGATCGCTCGATATCTGTCTGGTTCATCCGATACTGGACTAATCCGACGCATCGATGGCTTAGAAAAGGTATAGTCAGGAAGCAGTTGCCAAGATAAACAGCTTGCTAACTCATCCATTTCCCCTCGCAGCCACTCTGCTGTATTAATGGCTGTTTCAGCAAAGAATGGTAGGATTTCCTGAACAGAACGCTTAGTATCAGCAACTGGAATTTTTATCTCTTGGGAATCTAACCAACGCAAGTAGTGCAGTAAATGATTTGGTTGCTGATCAAATAAAGACAGAGGTAAATTATAGTTACGGTTACCTTGTGGTAAGTTAGTTGATTCGCTATAGTTAATCAACTCGTCGTGACGTAAAACACCTCGAATAATACCCTGTTCTTGGGTTTCTTTAACCTCAATTAGGATATAGAAATGAGCCGCAAGTTCTGGTAATTCAACCGCAGCTATTGGTACAGTAACCAATTGCTCATTGGAGTTATCCGTGACAATTATACACAGATTAAACTCCCCAACTATCAAATTACATACCGTATCAATCAGATTAGCATAGTCTGGTTGATACACCGAACAGTTATCCTTAATAATTGGTAGCTGATCAACCCGTTCTTCTAACCATCTCTCAAAACCAAATAATGCTAAACTATTTAGATAACTTTGCTCCTGGTTTACTTCATTCTTTACTTGTTTACTAATCTTTATCGCTTGCTCAAAGTCTTCAGTTTCGAGCCAAAATGATTCTAGTATTGGAAGGGTTATATCCATTGACTCTATACTGGTATTATTCATTGTTTTATCCTGTTTTTTTTGTCTTTTATTCATCTAGATATTGGCACATTCGCTGAGCATATAAACTAGTCATTGAACGGCTTTTAGACGTACTCAGTTCTGCTACCGCTTCTTGAAAAACTTGTGTGTTTAAGAAAGCCTCGACTTCCTGCATCACATTACTCAAATAATCCAGCTTTGTGGCATTTTTTTCCAGAGCTAATCCCTTAGTAGTTGTTGAGATAAGCTGGAAAAAATTTTCTACACTCAGATACTGAACGCGATTGAGCAGTTTCCCTGGTGCCAAGACTCGGCTGGCTTGGGAATGATTGGTCATATTCAAAAGGGTTGCTATCTCTTTAAGAGACTTCCCCTGACAGTAAAAGAATCGGAAACCTGGGATAACCTTTGACGCAAAACAAGCGTAACGGCGGCTTTGCTCTAAAGAGGCAATGTGCTCAACCAACGCTTGCCCTATAGCGTGATCTAAAACCTCAATCAGTCCCTGTTCAAGAAAATCCTGCAATTCAGATTGTCCTAAATGATCTATGGTATTAATAGAGTTTAGATCAGGTAATTCTTTCGGGACATACTCCCCAGTTTCTGGATCCCGTGCTTCTAGAGGTTCCCAGATCGGACTTCCTCTGCGGCTCCAAATCTCCTCTTCTTGCAGACCCTTGGCTATCCTGGTTAGTTCTTTGTGAAGCTCTTTGGTGGAATTGATAATAACACCACGTTCTGGCAACAGGTGGAGCATGTCTTGGAGTTGGTCATCCCTAGGCTCAAGGCATTGGTTGACTCTATGGTTAACTTTATGGTTAACTCTATTGCGCCGCTGCTGTTGTCTGTCTTGAGAATAGACAGTATGGAAGATTTCTACTAGTTTGCGATCGCGTGGATAGAGCTGTTCAAGGTGTCTGAGTTTAACTCGTCCCAACAGTGACCAGTTACTGGACAATGGCAATCCCTTTTCAGCTAAGCAACGTTTAATGTCAGGATGTTGTTTGGTTTTACGATATGCCCAATTGTCCAAACTGAGGCGAGCTGATGAGTTCAGACGATAGCTTGCCAACACATCAATCGTAAAAAACTGACCAAGCCCAGGTTCAATCTCACCTTGCTGATTCAGAACCAGTTGAGTTTTGCCATCACTATCGATAATAATCGGAGTTTTGCCATCATCATTGAGTACATAGGATAGCAGCTCACGGTAAGTTAACCGATAGTCAAGGCAAAACTGACTCGCTATTGTTTTACAAGCCTTTAAGATCGAGAAAGAAACATAGCACCGAAGACAAAGTCCAGCTAACGTCTGGGATGTAGGCTCAACAGTAGATGGCTCAGCACGAAACCAGGATAGCAGTAAATCCTGGATATCTCGCTCCCACTGAGCTGATAATCTTTGCTTTGGATGTAATCCCAGGAGTGTTTGTTGAAAAAACTCCTGTGCTTTCTGTTGATGGCAGACTTTGTAGCCTTCTTCGTTATTGCCTGGGTCAAATACCCGAATTGTCGAGTATCTAGATGCATCCATAACTGATTGAGACAGCACTCTAGTAGTATATAGATGTCATGGTATTTAACCTGTGCAGTTTTGTGACATACTCCCGACACTGACCTATCGGTACAGTGCGGGCTTCTTACCAACTCCACCCAACGGTTCGGATACTCGGTAATTAAACTAAGCCAGGGAGTCACCCCCGCTGACTTGTCTTCAAAACCGTACGTGAAAGTTTCCCTTCATACGGCTCCTCGTGACGGAATCTCTTGTCATTGGTACCTCCACATTAGAATGGGTTATTGTCTAGTTCAGATGAGTCGTTACTTGACTCTTGATTCTTTAGACAAGACTTAGTTTCATGTTTTGCATCGTGGCAATGTAGGTGGAGTAGCTCAAGATTTTTGAGTTTGTCGTTCCCACCTTGTGAGCGTGGTATTATGTGGTGCGTTTCCATAAAATCCCCTACTCTGAATGTTAAACCGCAGTGTGCGCATTTTCCTTTTTGTCTTTTTAGAAGTTTTCCCTTCTGGCTGGACATTTCAGGATGTTTGGCTAAGCGGTTGTTCCAGTATATTAGGTCACCATCGAATGGGCTTCGGGTTTCTTTGACTTTTACATGTCGGACAATTTTTGTCTTTGCATGTTTCGGTAGGTAATTATCCTCCTTTGTCTGAAATACCCAATTGTCAGTCTTCGGTGCGTCCCAGGGGTTCTTCGGTTTTTCGACCTTAGTTCCCCAATACTTTTTAATCACCCAGGTCTTGGATTTGTTTGGATGTCTTCTGTATCCCCATCTTTGGAGTTTGTTCCAGAGCTTGTTGTCTAACCCTTTGAAGGTTTCCTTACTAACCACTGTGCGGTTGTAGTTACACCATCCTTTTAGAATGGGTTTGAGTCGCCTGATGAGGGCTTCTTGGGGAGCGGCTTTGTGTTTATCAATAACTTTTGATAGCTGCTCCCAATGCTCTTTCACTTTTCCTTTTGATGGTTTGATGAGGGTCTTAAAACCTTGTTTGGAGTGGTTCTTACCTACTGGGTACTGCCTGATGTTGAAACCTAGGAAGTCATATCCCTCTGAGGTATGAACCAGGTTTGTTTTGCTTGGTTTTAGTTCCAGGCCAATGTCTTTTAACCATGATTCAATGATTCTCTGACATTCTTCTACCACTTCTTTGGATTTGTGCATAATGATGAAGTCATCTGCATATCTTACGAAGTTTAATGCTTGTATGTTTCTCCGTTTTCTTCCGGGTAGACTTTCAGCATATTTATTAATTCGTTCTTCCATTCCGTGGAGGGCTATGTTCGCCAGAAGTGGTGATATTATTCCACCTTGGGGGGTACCCTCATTTGTAGGGGAGAATGTTCCATCATCCATTACTCCTGCTTT
>NZ_JAAHIG010000034.1:0-3247 GCF_010692305.1 Moorena sp. SIO4G3
TCCCTGTTCAGCTTGTTCTAGGGCATTAGTAATCTGAGGACTGTCCAAAATGTCAGTAACTTTGTCAAACAGCTGATTGATTTTTTGTTCTAACTGCTCTCGGTTTAGCTGGGTTTCAATTTGAGTGTTAACGTCGTTAATTGAATCTTCTATTTTTTTAGTTTGCTTTTCTATTTCTTCAGAAAATTCATCAACTTTACCAACAATAGTTGTGGAGGCTTGATTACATCCTTTTTTAAAGGGCTTAACTAATTCTTGGGATTTATTACAAGTATTTTCAATAAATTTTTTAATTTTTTGAATAATTTCTTCAAGATAGCTTTTGACTTTATTTAACAGCTCTTATCCCTGCTGAATTTTGTCGGTAATAGCTTGGGTGACTTTAGTAGCAATCTCCTCCACCTTATTAATTGCTTGTTCAATCACCTGTGGTATTTTCTGGGCAAACTCCCTGAGTTTATCGGTAATAGTTTTAACTTTAGCTGTCAGAGTCTCAATATAAGTCTTGATTTTATTAAAAAAAGGAACTAAACCTCCTGTAGTAGCACCACCTCCTGCACTACTAATTAATTCTTCTAAAGCAGTTTGGAAAGTTGTGATATTAAAGTTTTGTAAATTTGCCAGAGCTGTATCTGTGCTAGCATCAAGGCTCTCAAATTCTCTAGCAATCGCTCTAGTTCTTTTTCTCAGTTCTTTAAATTGCTCTTTTTTTAGGGAAGTAGGGTCTTTTAGTGACTTCAACAGTTGTTTATACTCTGCTATTAATTCACTTCGCCGATTAATATTGGTTTGAATGCGGCTAAGAGCCTTTGAAGGAAGTTGTTCTGCTAAGGAGTTAATCTGCTCCTTAAAAATTTCGGTGAGGGCTTGTGAACCAACGTCACCAAGTAATTGCTCTGGATTGGACAATTTATCGAGGAATTTTTTTAGTAATTTGAACAAAACATCCAAGGTGCGAACAGGTAACATTCCTGCCTTGGTGACAAATTCTTCAAATTCCCCAAAGATAGTTGGTGTGCCTGTGGGCAATTCTCCGATACTGAAGCTACCTGTCAAGTCTTGAGTTAAAGAGCCAATAGTATTTTTAATTTCATTAGCAATAGTCAAATCTCCGAAATCAGCTGCCTTCGGTAAGGGAATGGCTGCGGTAAGGCTTTCGACGTTAAGTTCTGTGAGTTGGTCGATTTTTACTGATAATTCTACTTTTAGTTCCCCAGCAGATAAAGGTACCTGGGAAATTATATTCTTTACATTTGTAAAATCAATCGGAGGAAGCTGCTCTTCTATTTCTTTCTGATAGTTAGCTATATCAGGAAGACCATTTTCACCAATTTGAGCAACAGTACTTTGCGCTTGAGTACATTGATTTTGAGCATCAGCAAATGCTACCTTAGGATTAATGTCTTTGAATTGCTCAACAATAGAGAGTGCCATAATCTTGAGTCTGATTAACTGAATCTTGTGTGTAGAAGCCGGTTAAAAGCTAAAAACTGCAACTTAAATACCAAAAATAGCTTTTAATCCTTCTGTCACTTTATCTAAATCTTTTGTGGCTTCCTGTACGGGTTCTAAAGCTCCTTTTAACGGTTGAAATGGGTTAGTAATTTCCGGAATAGTACCCAGTTGTAGAGCATCAGGAAGAGTGGCAACATCCATCAGATTCTTGGCCTTAACCTGAATCGACTTGTCTACCTTAGCAACAGCTGCACCCCCTTGACTACTAGGAGGATCAGTATACTCAGCAATGGTCAAAGTATAGCTGAACTGCTCTGGCTCCCTAGCTAATTGAAACACCTCAAATCGTTCCACAATAACCTGGCCAAAGTAGCTTCTGCCAACAATTTCGGCAATAAAATCCACAGGTTTCCGCTGTTTGTAAATTTGTCGCAGTTGCTCCAAGTCCTTACTTGCTTGAGAACCGTAAAAGATACCACTAATCCCTAAGAATACTGAATCCCGTCCCAAGTCCTGCACAAGGTTTCCTGCCATACCAGGAACACGATGGGAGATCAAATTCGCTTGCTCTAGGGTGACCAGCCGATGCACCCGGTTTAGCTTAATTCCTCCTAACTCAATAGCCATGATTAACTCCCATAAAATCTACGGTATTCGCGACTGACTTTGCGAGCGATCGCGTCCATAATCTCATCTAAGTCCATTTCTGGTGTACCGTTGCGGCTGATCATCTCTGTTTCAACCTCTGTTTCTAGCTTGCTGGGATCGGAAGAATGGGTAATGGGTAATGGGTGATGGGTAATGGGTAATGGGTAATGGGTAATGGGTAATGGGTAATGGGTAATGGGTGATGGGTAATGGGTAATGGGTGATGGGTAATGGGTGATGGGTGATGGCTGATCGCTGATGGCTGATCGCTGATGGCTGATGGGTGATGGGTGATGGGTGATGGGTGATCGCTGATCGCTGATGGCTGATGGGTCACTGGAAGTTTGAAGAGCCTGGGGTGGGGTAATATCAATATCTGCACCCAAGGGAAACCTCTGTAAGCTTTCGGGACTCGCACCACTGATTTCCTGGGGTTGCTTAATCATGGCATGATGTGAAGAGTGAGGTGGAATGGGCATCTTGCCTTGTGGAATGGGCATCTTGCCCGTTTCTGATCTTTTCGGCCAGCCAGGATCCCCACCCCACTGATATTCATGGGAAGATTCAGCAATGCCGATTTCCTCACCACTTCCATAGTCATCAATCAGTTGATCGGGAGTTGCGTTCGTAAATAGTACTTGATCTCCGTTGTCCTGCTTGTCCTCCGGATCTACTACGTTTGAGTGCAACGTGGGATCAGAGGCACTAACCAGATTAGGGTTTGCTAAATCTAGCTGTTCTTGGGAAGGTAATAATTCGGCAAGTTCTTTTAAACCCTGAATATTACTCGAATGCTTTGGTAAGACTACTTCATTCCTGCCCAGAGTCGGTTTTTTAGATAGAGGTTGGGTTGACGGAGCTTTGGAGGCAGGAGGTGGTGCAATATCAGTATCCGCACCCAAGGGAAACCTCTGCAAGCTTTCGGGACTCGGATCACTGATTTCCTCACCACTCCCATAGTCATCAATCAGTTGATCGGGAGTTGCATGTGTAAATAGTACTTGATCTCCCTTGTGGTCCAAGTCCTCCCGATCTACTAGGTTTGAGTGCAACATGGGATCAGAGGCACTAACCAGATTAGGGTTTGCTAAATCTAGCTGTTCCTGGGAAGCTAATAATTCGGCCAGTTCCTTTAAACCCTGAA